>NZ_JAAAPJ010000023.1 GCF_009909145.1 Corallococcus silvisoli | reverse complement strand
ACGTCGTGGGGCGAGAGGCCCGGAGCCTCCTGCATGGAGGCGAGGAAGTTGACGACGGCGCGGTGGGGGACGCGCACGCCCTTGGGCTTGCCCGTGGAGCCCGACGTGTAGATGACGTACGCCACGGCCTCCGGAGAGACCTCCGGCGCTGGGGGCGCGGACTCGGGTTGGGACGCCGTGTCCTCGATGAGCAGGGGCTTCACGGTGGTGGACGGCAAGGACGCCACCAGCGCCTGCTGCGTGAGGATGGTGGAGAGCTTCGCGTCGTCGACCATGAAGGCGAGGCGCTCAGGCGGGAAGCCCGGGTCCAAGGGGACGTAGCCAGCGCCGGCTTCGAGGATGCCGAGGAGGCCGACGACCATGTCGGGGCCGCGCTCGGTGAAGAGGCCGACGAGGCTACCGGGGGTGACGCCCTGCTGCTGGAGGGCGTGAGCGACCTGGTGGCAGCGCTGGAGCAGCTGGCGGTAGGTGAGGGTGACGCCGCCGGAGCGCAGGGCGACGGAGTCGGGCGTGGCCTGGGCCTGTGCGGCGACGAGGGTGTGGACGAAGGCCTCGCGGTCGAAGGGCTTCGCGGTGGCGTTCCAGTCCACCAGCACGCGCTGCTTCTCCGCTTCGGGCAGCAGCGGCAGGCGCGACAGCGGGGTCTCCGCGTTGGCGACGACGCCGCGCAGCAGCTCTTCGTAGCAGGCCATCCAGCGGCGGACCGTGGTGCCATCGAAGAGGTCGGTGTTGTACTGGCACTCCAGCACCACGCGGCCATGAGCCTCGGCCGCGTTGATGAAGAGGTCGAAGTTCTCGAAGTGACGCGGGTTGCTCGCCAGGGTGCAGGTGAGGCCCTGGAACCCGAGCTGATCGCCCGTCACGGCCTGATCGACGTTGAACAGGACGTTGACCAGCGGAAGCCGGCTGGGGTCGCGCGGCAGCGCCAGCTGCTTGAGCAGCGTGCCGAACGTGTACTCCTGGTGCTCGTACGCATCGAGCATCGTGGTGCGCAGCTGCTTGAGCACCTGCGTGAAGGGCGCCTCCGCGGACACCTGGCTGCGCAGGGGCAGCGCGTTCACGCAGTGGCCCACCAGGTCCTTCAGCCCGGCCACGGACTGGCCCGCGGCGGGGATGGCCACCACCACGTCTTCCAGCCCCGTCAGCCGGTGCAGCAGCGCCTTGAAGCCCGCGAGCAGCGTGGTGAAGAAGCTGCCGCCGTGGCGAGCACCCACGCGCTTGAGCTGCTCCACGAGCGCCGGCTCCAGGACGCAGTCCTCGCGCCGGGAGCTGTACGTCTTCGACGGTGGGCGGCGCCGGTCGAGCGGCAGCTCCAGCACCGGCAGCGTCCCGGAGAACCGCTGGAGCCAGTACCGCTCATGCGCCGCGTACTCCGGGGTCGTGGCCAGCTTCGCCTGCGCGCGGGCGTAGTCGCTGAACGTGGGCGCGGGCGCCAGCGTGTGCGGGGTCCGCCGAACGTGCGCCGAATAGAACGTCGCCAGGTCGCGCAGCATCACCGCCATGGACCAGCCGTCGCACACGATGTGGTGCGCGGTCAGCGTCAGCAGGTGCTCCTGCGCGCCCAGCCTCGCGAGGCGCGGGCGCAGCAGCGGGCCGGTCTCCAGGGGCAGGGGCGTCTCCACCTCGTGGGCCAGCAGCTCCCCGACGCGGGCGTCACGCTCGGAGGAGGACAGCGCGTCCAGCGCCAGGACCTCCAGCGGGAAGGGTGTGGTGGCGGCCACGCACAGCGTGAGGCCGTCCGCGCTGAACGTGGTGCGCAGGGCTTCGTGGCGCTCCATCAGGTCCTGGAGCGCGGCGCGCAGGCTCTCGACGTCCAGCGGACCGTGCAGCCGCACGGACATGGACTCGTTGAAGGCGGCCGAGGCGTCCGGGCCCATCTGCACGCCGGTCCACACCTCGCGCTGGGGCTCGGTGGAAGGCGCGGTCAGCAGCAGCGCGGGCCCGGCGAACGGATCGAAGTCGTCAGGCATGTCGTGCGGCGGGGTGACGGAGGTCTTCATCGGGTCTCGCTCAACTTGACGAACTTGCCGGGCACCGTGGGGTGCGGGACGAACCAGGCGGGGTTGCCCTGCGGATCACGCCCCAGGCGGGCGCCAGGGACGGGGGGCTGGCTGGAGTCGAGCGCGGCGGCGGCCTGCGGCTGGGGACGGGCCGTGCCCGGCAGGAGGCCCGCGTCCTGCAACTCCGTGACGCTGTCCTGGAACGCGGTGATGAGGCGCTGCACGTCCGCCTCCGAATGCGCGGTGGTGAAGAAGCACGGGAAGCCGTCCCAGATGTGGATGCCCTTGTCGCGCAGGAGGCAGAACAGCAGGTCCCCGTGCGCGATGTCCGCCGTGACGAACGTCTTCCACAGCGACCCGAAGTGCTTGATGCGCAGGGGCGCGCCCACCTCGTCGAAGAACGCGTTGAGCGTGCGGGCCAGCGTGTCCGCCTTCGCGCTCACGCCGCGCTGCAACTCCGGGCCCGCGGCCTTCATGTGCTCCAGCGCGGCCTTCGCGGCGGCGAGCGCCAGCGGATGGCGCACGAACGTGCCGGCGAAGTACGTCACGCCCACCGAGGGCACGGACTCGTCGCCGAACCGCCAGTCGCCGCCGTCCAGCGCGTCCATGAAGGGGCGCTTGCCCGCGATGACGCCAATGGGCATGCCGCCGCCCACGACCTTGCCGTACGTCGCCACGTCCGCCTGCACGCCGAACACCGCCTGCGCTCCGCCCGGGTGCATGCGGAAGCCGGTGATGACCTCGTCGAAGATGTAGACGGAGCCGGACTTCTGGGTGAGGTCGCGCAGCTGGTGCAGGAACTCACGGGGCTGGAAGTCCGGCCGGCGGCTCTGCACCGGCTCCACCATGATGGCGGCCAGCGAGTCCGCGCGCGCGCGCAGGAGTTCGAGCGACTCCGGCGTGCCGTAGTCCAGCACCAGCACGTCCTGCACCGCGCCCGCCATGATGCCCGGCGCGGCCGGCACGGTGCGCAGGCTCTTGGTGCCGCGCACCAGCACCTCGTCGAAGATGCCGTGGTAGCTGCCGGAGAAGATGGCCACCGTGCTGCGGCCGGTGACGGTGCGGGCAATCCGCATCGCGCCCATCACCGCCTCGGAGCCGGTGTTGCAGAGGGCCGCGCGGTCCGCGCCGGTGAACTCACAGACGAGCTTCGCCACCTCGCCGGCCAGCGGGTGCATGGGCCCCAGCTCGTAGCCGTCGTCCACCTGCTTGTGCACCGCCTGGGTGATGAAGTCCGGCGCGTGGCCGAACATCACCGAGCCGAAGCCGTTGAGCGCGTCCAGGTACTCGTTGCCGTCCACGTCCCAGAGCCGCGAGCCCTTGGAGCGGTTCACCGCCAGCGGGTAGATGAGCTCCTTGAGCAGCGGGCGGAAGCCCGTCACCACGCGCGGGTCGGACAGCTGGCCGCGGTTCTCCTGCGCGGAGCGCTTGGAGCCTTGCGTCTTCGCGTTGTAGCGGCGGGTGAAGTCCTCCAGGAACGTCTGCTGCCGGGGCGTGAGCGCGTCCTTCGGCGCCAGGCTGATCCGCGCGATGGCGCCGAACGCCTTCTTCACGTCGTACTTCACCGGGCCCTTGAGCTCGGCCTCGTCCGGCGCGGCGGAGGCCACGGGGGCCGGCGCGCTGGGGGCGGGCTGGGCCGCGGGGGATGCCGCCTGGACCGGGACCGCCTCCGGCGCGTGCGCGGAGGGCGCCGCGGCCTGGAGCTGCGCGGTCTGGCCGGACAGGAGCGCCAGCTGCTGGGTCATCAGGAAGAGCTGCTGCGCGACGACCGCCTGGATCGTCCCGGGGGGCGCGGCCATCGCCTGGGCCTGGAACGCGCCCAGGGCCTGGGCGGGGAACGCGCTCGGGAGGGGCGCGGTTGGATGCTGCGCGGGGAGCGCGCCGCCGGCCTGCGCGGGGGCCACCTGTGGCTGCGCGAGGACGTTCGCGGTGAGCTGCGCGGTGGCGACCGCCGGTGCGGCCTCCGGCGGCATGCGGCCGTCGAGGAACGTGGCCAACTGGGTCAGGGACGCAACCTCTTCCAGGAGCTGCCGGAACGTCACCTTCACGCCGAACTGCTTCTGGACCGCGAGCGCCGCCTGCGTGAGCACCAGCGAGTCCAGCCCCAGCTCCAGGAAGCTCGCGCCCGGATCGGCGTCGGCGAGCTCCAGCCCGCTCAGCTCCTCGAACAGGTTGCGCAGGGTGGGGACAAGGCGTTCAGCGCGAGGAACAGGGGCGGGACTCACGGCGGCTCCGGTGGAGGGTGTGGGGGCGGGCACCACGGCCCGCTCGAGGTCGATCCAGTGGCGCTGCCGCTGGAAGGGATAGGTGGGGAGGGTGACGCGCTGACGCTGCTCGTCGGCGTGGAAGGCCCTCCAGTCCAGGTGGACCCCGCGGCGCCACAGCTGGCCCACGGTGCCCAGGAGGGCGCTCCAGTCAGCGCCATCGCCGCCGGACTCGCCCAGGGACGTGAACACCCGCGAGCGCTGCTCCGCCGTGGCCTGCTGCCGGGCCAGCGTGCCCAGGGTCACGCGCGGGCCCACCTCCAGCATCAGACAGTCGCCCTGGTCCCAGAGCGTGCGCAGCGCGGGCGCGAAGCGGACCGTGTCGCGCAGGTGCCGCGCCCAGTACTCAGGAGACGTCGCCTCGGAAGGCTTCAGCCAGGTGCCCGTCGCGGTGGAGACGATGGGGATGCGCGGCTCGGACAGGCGCACGCCCTTCACCGTGTCCAGGAAGGGCGCCACGGCGGCGTCCATCATCGGCGAGTGGAACGCGTGGGAGGTCTGGAGCAACCGGCACGCGGTGCCCTCCGCCTCCAGCGTGGCCTGGAGCTGCTGCACGGCCTGCGTGGGGCCGGACACCACGCACAGCCGCGGTCCATTGTCCGACGCGATGGCCAGGCCGTCCGGCAGCCGGGAGGCCACCGCTTCCGCGGACAGGCGCACCGACAGCATGCTGCCCGGCGCCTGCGCCTGCATCAGCTGGCCGCGCTTCGCCACCAGGTGCAGCGCATCCTCCAGCGTGAGGACGCCCGCGAGGCACGCGGCGACGAACTCGCCCACGCTGTGGCCCACCAGCGCGCCCGGCCGCACGCCCCAGCTCCACCAGAGCTGCGCGAGCGCGTATTCGACGGTGAAGAGCGCCGCCTGGGCGAACGACGTCTGGCGCAGCGCCTCGGCGGCCTCGGGCGACTCCGGATCCTTCGGGAAGAGCAGCTCGCGCAGGTCGCGTCCGAGCAGCGGCTTGAGCACCTCCGCGCAGGCATCCACCGTGGCGCGGAAGGCCGGCGCGTGGCGGTACAGCCCCTGCGCCATGCCCGGATGCTGCGAGCCCTGGCCGGGGAAGAGGAACGCGACGGGGGGCGTGGACTCCAGCGCGGAGGCCTCCGCCTCGGCCGCCGTCAACGCCTTCACGGCCTCCTCGTGCGTCCCCGCCACCACGGCTCGCCGGAACGCGAACGCCTTGCGGCCCGTGGCGAGCGTGTGCGCCACGTCCGCGAGCGGCGTCTCCGGATGCGCCTGGAGGTGCGCGGCCAGCCGCCGCGCCGCCTGGGTCAGCGCCGCGGGCGACTTCGCTGACAGCGTCAACAGCTGGCGCGGCTTCGACGGACCGGAGGCGGGCCGCTCGGGGGCCTCCTCCACCACGACGTGCGCGTTGGTGCCGCCCACGCCGAAGGAGCTGACGCCCGCGCGCAGGGGGCCTTCGCCCTCCGGCCACGCGGAGCGCCGCGTCTGGACGAAGAAGGGGCTGCGCGGGAAGTCGATCTTCGGGTTGGGCGTCTGGAAGTGCAGCGTCGGCGGCAGCTCGCGGTGCTTCAGCGAGAGCACCGTCTTCAGCAGGCCCGCCACGCCCGCCGCGGCGGTGAGGTGGCCGAAGTTGCTCTTCACCGAGCCGATGGCGCAGAAGCCCGTGTCCGTGGTGTGCGCGCGGAACGCCTGCGACAGGGCCTCCACCTCGATGGGGTCGCCCAGCGGCGTCGCCGTGCCGTGCGCCTCCACGTAGCGGAGGGTGCGCGGGTCGATGCCCGCGTTCGCGTGCGCCGTGGCGATGGCCGTGGCCTGGCCCTCCACGCCCGGGGCCGCGAAGCTCATCTTGGCCGCGCCGTCGTTGTTGACGGCCACGCCGCGCAGCACCGCGTGGATGACGTCGCCGTCCGCCTGCGCGTCCGACAGGCGCTTGAGCACCACCGCGCCCAGGCCGTCGCTGAAGAGGGTGCCGGTGGCGTTCGCGTCGAAGGGCCGACAGTGCCCGTCCTGGGAGAGCATGCCGCCCTCCTGGTACAGGTGGCCGGACTTCTGCGGCACCGTCACCGACGCGCCGCCCGCCAGCGCCACGTCGCACTGGTGCGTCTGGAGCGCCCAGAACGCCTGCGCCACCGCGACCAGCGACGTGGAGCACGCGGTGTTGAGCGACAGCGCCGGGCCGCGCAGGTCCAGCTTGTGCGCGACGCGGGTGGCCACGTAGTCCTTCTCGTTGGCCACCATCGCCTGGAAGGCGCCCACCTGGCCCACGATGTCCTGCCGGGGCTGCACGTGCAGCGGCTGGTAGCTGTTGTTGTGCGTGCCCGCGAAGACACCGATGAGGCCCGGGTATGTCTCCGGCACGCAGCCCGCGGACTCCAGTGCCTCCCAGGCCGTCTCCAGGAACAGGCGCTGCTGCGGATCCATCACCTGCGCCTCCTTGGGCATGATGCCGAAGAAGGCCGCGTCGAACAGCTCCACGCCGTCCAGGATGCCGCGCGCCCGCACGTACTCGGGGGCGTCTCGTTCAGAGGCGGGCACCGACGGGTCCACCTCCTCGCGCGTGAAGGGGGTGACGGACTCCACGCCGTCCACCAGGTTCTTCCAGAAGGTCTCCACGTCGGGCGCGCCCGGGAACCGGGCCGCCATGCCGATGATGGCCACCGGCTCCGCGCCGCCCGTGCCGCCCGCCGCCTGCTGGCGCTTCGCCTGCCGCGCCTCCACCTGCTGCTTGAGCGAAGGCCGCGCGCCGTCGCCCGTCAGCACCGCCGCGAGCTGAGCCACGCTGGGGGACTGGAACAGCTGGACGATGGGGATCTCCAGCCCGTGCGCCTGCCGCAGCCGCGCCACGCACTGGAGCGCCAGCAGCGAGTTGCCGCCCAGTTCGAAGAAGCTGTCGTGGACGCCCACCCGGTCGATGCGCAACAGCCGCGCCCATGCGTCCGCGAGGGTCCGCTCCAGCGGCGAGCGCGGCGCGACGAACGCCTGCTGCAGCTCCGGGCGCGTGGGCAGCGGAGCGGGCAGGGCCCGGCGGTCGATCTTCCCGCTGGGCGTGCGCGGCAGGGCCTCTAGCACGACGAACGCGGAGGGCACCATGTAGTCCGGGACCCGCGTGGACAGGTGTCGCCGGAGCGCCCCCGCCGCGTACTCCAGCGTGCGGTCCGCGACGACGTAGGCGACCAGCCGCTTGTCGCCGGGCACGTCCTCGCGCGCCACCACCGCCACCTGCTTCACCGCCGGGTGGCTCCCGAGCGCGACTTCAATCTCGCCCAGCTCGATGCGGTAGCCGCGCACCTTCACCTGTCCGTCGATGCGGCCCAGGAACTCCACGTTTCCGTCCGGCAGCACCCGCGCCAGGTCCCCCGTGCGGTACGCGCGCTCGCCGGTGCCGGGCTTGAGCGGATGCGGGACGAAGCGCTCCGCCGTCAGCGCCTCGCGGTGCAGGTAGCCGCGCGCCAGGCACACGCCCGCGAGGTACAGCTCGCCGGACTCGCCAGCGGGGACGGGCCGCCGCTGCTCGTCCAGCACCAGCAGCTCACAGTCGTCCAGCGCCTTCCCGATGGGCGGCAGCGCGGGCCATGCCTCCGGAGCGCCGCGGAGCACGTAGCTGGAGACGACATGCGTCTCCGACGGGCCATAGTGGTTGTGCAGCGCGCAGCCCGGGAGCGCGGCGAAGAAGGCGCGCAGGTGGTGCGTCACCTGGAGCTGCTCACCCGCCGTGACGACCTCGCGCAAGGCGGTCGGCACCTTCTGGTGCGCGGTGGCGATCTCCGCCAGGTTCTGCAGCGCGATGAAGGGCAGGAACAGCCGCTCCACGCGCTCCTCCGCGAGCAGCCCCAGCAGCAGCACCGCGTCCAGCCGCAGCGCGTCCCGCACCAGCACCAGCGTGCCGCCGGAGCACCACGTGCCGAACAGCTCCTGGAACGACACGTCGAACGACAGCGGGGAGAACTGGAGCGTCCGCGTTCCCAGCCCCGCCACCGACTGGCCCAACTGCCACGCGATGAGGTGGGCCAGGGGCCGGTGCCCCATCGCCACGCCCTTGGGCGTCCCCGTGGAGCCCGACGTGTAGATGGCGTACGCCAGCCCCTCCAGGCCTGACGCGTCCACCGGCGTGGCCCTGGCTTCCGGGGCGAAGAGGGCGGGGGACTCATCCAGACACAGCACCGGGCCCGCGAACGCAGGCAGCCCCGTGCGCAGCTTCGCCTGGGTGAGCAGCACCGGCGCCTTCGCGTCCCCCAACATGAAAGCCAGACGCGGCGCGGGGTAGGCGGGATCCAACGGGAGATAGGCCCCGCCAGCCTTGAGCACGGCCAGCACCGCCACCAGCATCTCCACCGACCGCTCAAGACAGACGCCGACGAGCACGTCCGTGGTGACGCCCAGGTCCCGCAGGTGGTGGGCCAGCTGGTTGGAGCGGCGATCCAACTGCGCGTACGTCAGCCCCGTGCCCTCGAACCGGACCGCCTCGGCGTCCGGCGTCCGGGACGCCTGCGCGGTGAAGCGTGCCACCACTGTCTGCATGACCGCTGCGTCCAAGGACTTATCCCCCAGGGCCATCCGACCATCTGGATTCAAGCGTTTGACGTGTAGAGGATGGGAAAGACGGGCCAACCCAGGACCGGGAGCATGCCATGTCGTGGCGGAAGGATCGCGTCCGGGCAGATTCCTGTCAGGCGGACGACCCCTCGACTGGACTCACGTCCCTGCATTCAAAGAAAGCGCGAAAAGAAGGAAAGCACGCGGCGAGGATAGGCATCCGGGGAAACCCGTAAGTATTCGCCGTGGCCCGCGCCCGGGACGAGCCACTTCTCCCAGGGACCCTGGCCCTGGCGCAGGAGCGCCTCCAGCGCCGCGTCCGGCACCCAGGGGTCCTCCGAGCCCGCCACCAGCAGGACGGGGCGGCCCTCCAGCGCGGCCATGTCTCGAGCGGGCCGGACGGCGTTCACGTCCACGCCCGCACGCTTCATCACCCCCAGGGCCGGCCACAGGCCCACGGGGCCCCAGTGTCCCAGCTCGTCCTGGAGCGCCTGCGCGGGCGCGACGGCCGCGGCCTCCACCACGACGGCCTTGAGGCGCGCGTCCTCCGCCGCCGCCTTCAGCACCGAATAGCCCCCCAACGAGAAGCCGAGCGCGCCAATGCGCTTCGCGTCCACCTCTGGCTGGCTCGCCGCGAAGTCCACCGCCGCCACCACCTGGGCCGCCTCGCGGTCGCCGTAGGTGGACACCGTGCCTCCGCTCTCGCCGTGCGCGCCCAGGTCGAAGAGCACCAGCCCGTAGCCGGCCTGCGCGAGGAACCGGGCCTCGGGCAGCAGCTGGGTGCGGTTGCCGGACAGGCCATGCACCAGGATGACGAGCGCCCCGTCCTTCGGAGGCAGGTACCAGCCCTTGAGCTGGAGGCCGCCACGGTCCTGGAACGCGACGTCGCGCAGGCCGGCGAACACCGCGTCCTCCGGGGGGCGCTCCACCGGCTGACGCGGGGGATGCACCTCCGCGGAGATGTAGCGCGCGCTGCGCACCGCGACCCAGGCCGCCAGCGCCAGCAGCGCCAGTCCGCCCAACGCGAGCCCGGTGACGAGCGGGCGCTTCACGCGGACTCCCGAGCCACCCACGCGTCCAGCTTCGCCTCCAGCACGTCCAGCGGCAGCGAGCCCGTCAGCAGCACCTGATCATGGAACGCCTTCACGTCGAAGCGCTGGCCCAGCGCGGCCTCCGCCCGGTCGCGCAGGGCCCGGATGCGCAGCTGGCCGACCTTGTACGCCAGCGCCTGGCCCGGCCACGCGATGTAGCGGTCCACCTCGTTGGTGATGTCCAGCTCCTGTCGGGGGGCGTTCTCCATGAAGAAGTCCAGGGCCTGCTTGCGCGTCCACTGCTTCGCGTGCAGCCCCGTGTCCACCACCAGCCGCACCGCGCGCCACATCTCGTAGGCGAGCTGGCCGAACTTGTCGTGCGGGTCGTCGTACAGGCCCAGCTCGTCGCCCAGGGACTCGCAGTACAGCGCCCAGCCTTCGTCGAAGGCCACGTAGGACGTGAAGCGGCGGAACTCCGGCAGCTCAGTCTGTTCGGAGGCCAGGGCGATCTGGAAGTGGTGGCCGGGCACGGCCTCGTGCAGCGTCAGGGGCACCATCTCCCAGACGGGCCGCGTCTCCGGACGGTAGAGGTTCACCTGGAAGATGCCGGGGCGCGAGCCGTCCGCCGCCGCGGGGAAGTAGAAGCCTGTCGTCACGTCCGGGGCCATCGCCTCCGGGATGGGTTCGACGACGTAGGGCTTCTTCGGCAGGGTGCGGAACAGCCGCTCCAGCAGCGGGTCGATGCGCTTCGCCAGCGCCCGGTAGCGCGCGAGCAGCGCGTCCCCGGTGGGCTCGTAGAAGCGCGTCTCCGTGCGCAGGCTCTCGAAGAACGCTTGCAGCGTGCCGGTGAAGCCCGTGCGCGCCATCACCCGGTCCATCTCCGCGCGCAGCCGCTGGACCTCCGCGAGCCCCACCGCGTGGATCTCCTCCGGTGTCAGGCGCGTCGTCGTGTGCCGGCGCGCGAGGAACGCGTACAGCGCCTCGCCGTCCGGGAACTGCCAGACCCCCACGGTCTCCGGCGCCGCGGGGAGGTACTCCGCCGTGAGGAAGTCCAGCGCGCGCCTGAGCGCGGGCACCACGGTGTTCGCGATGGCGTCGCGTCCCGCCTGGGCCAGCCGCCGCGCGTCCTCCGGGGCGAAGTCCTTCGGGAGGCGGGTGAAGGGGCCAAAGAAGCCGCTCTCCGCCGGGTCCTTCACCAGCTGCCGCTCCAGCTGCGGCGGGATGCGCTGGAGCACGACGCGCGGGTGGATGCGGTGCTGGCGCAGGCCCTCGCGCATCAGCGCCACCACCTGATCCGCGTAGGCGCCGAAGCCCTCCAGGCGCTTCACCCAGTCCTCGTAGTCCCGCACCGTCTCGAAGCGCAGGGTGTCCGCGAGCTGGTACGCCGTCTGGAGCCCCGGGGGCTGCTTGAGCCCCTCCGGCAGTCCGCCCATCTGGTTGAGGGGCAGAAGGTGCCACTTCGCCCCGTACTCCTCCACCCACGTCTCATGCATCCGGCGGAAGAGGTCCAGGTGGAGCCGGTCCGCGTCGTCGTCCAAGGCAGCCCGGTCCACGCCCTGGAGGCGGGCCAGCACGTCGTGGCTGTGCCGGTGATCCGCCTCCAGCGCGGCGAGGCTCAGGTCGTCCCACCGGTCGTTCCAGCGCCGGTCCCCCAGGAGCGAGGCATACGTGGGGTACTGCTGGAGTGAGTACTGCCACTCCGCTTCCAGGAGGGCATGCAGCGCGGCGGACACCGCGCCGCGCGCGGGAAGGGGCTTGGAGGACATGGACCGACTCCGGGAAGGGGACCGCGGTTAGACGAAGAGCGAAGGATCGAACTCGTCCACGTTGACCGGCAACAGGCGAGGCAGGGGGCGCTGGAAGACGCGGGCGTTGAGCTCCAGGTCCACCACCTTGAGGCCCGACGGCATGAGCTCGCGGAAGCGCTGGCTCACGTATTCGCGCAGCCCCAGCACCGCGACCTGACGCTGCTCCGCCAGGAGCGGCTTGAGCGCCTCGGCGAAGTCCGCGCCGTCGTGGCTGGCCAGACCCACCGCCGCGCCCGGACGCTGGGTGCGGATGTTCTCCAGGAGCTTGAGGATGCCCAGGTCCACGACCTTCTGGTCCGGCCGGCCGTGCAGCAGCGCGACCTCACAGCCCGCGGACTTCAGCGCGCGCACGAAGCCAATCATCGCGTCCGGAAGCTGCTCTCCGCGTGCGTTGAGCACCACCACGCAGCGCACCGGCTTGGGGAAGTAGGTGTCGCAGAAGGCGACCAGCCGATCGAACTGAACCCGGTCCTGGGGCTCGGGTTTGCGTCCGACGATGTTGGAGACGGCCCAGTCGACGTTCTCGGCGTCGATGAGGACATACGATGCGGCGGCGGGACGAACGGATTGCATGGGGGAACCATACGCGGGCCGCTGGCGCTTGGGGGCTTCATCGATGCGCGCGGATCCGCTGGAACTCCTCCACCAGCAGCTCCGACACCCGCCGCACGCGCGGGATGTCCAACGCGGACTTCGCGCACACCAGGTGTGTCTGGCTCCGGGAGAAGGGCCCCAGCTCCACCTCCAGCGGCACCAGCTGCGTCGCGCGTGTGAAGCGGTGTGACATCCGCGCCATCACCAGCGCGCCCAGGCCGGCCTCCGCCGCCGCGACCAACACCAGGTAGTTGTCCGCCGTGAACGACGGCGTGAAGCCGGGGATCATCGTCTCCAGCTGGGGGTTGGGCGGCACCGCTTCGAAGGGAGGCGACCACGCCACCCAGGGCAAATCCTGGGGCGTCACCTTCTTCGGCAGCCGGGCCTTGAGGGCCTTGGAGACGAAGACGGCGTTGGGCACGTCCAGCGTGTCCACGCATTGGAGGTCCGGGCTCGTCGGAGGCCGGCCGCGCAGCGCGAGGTCCGACTCCCCGCGCACCAGGTCCAGGTACTGGATCTGGGACTGGACCTCCAGGCGCAGGCCCGGGTGCTTCTGGGCGACGAAGGCCGCGAAGGGCGCCAGGAAGTCGAAGCTGAAGTAGGGCGTGCCCGTCACGCGCACGATGCCCCGGGGCGAGCTGTCCGTGGACTCCGCCGCGCGGTGCAGCTCCCCGGCCCACTCCGCCATCTTCTTCGCGGGCACGACGAGCCGCTCGCCCGCCGCCGTGAGCGCCGCGCCCTCCACGCCCCGGCGGAACAGCGCCGCGCCCACCGCGTACTCCAGCGCGGCCAGCCGCCGGCTCACCGTGGGCTGGCCGATGCGCAACCGCCGCGCGGCCCCGCTGAAGCTGCCCGTCTCCGCGATGGCGAGGAACAGCCGGGCATCATCCCAGGAGATATCCATGAATGGATGGCATCATGCCATTTTCGTGGATTCCCATCCATCAGCGCATCGCGCATGGTCCCGCCTGTCCTGAACCACCGGTGCCCCGCGCCCGGAAAGGAGTCCCGCCATGAAGTCCTCCCTGCTCGTGCTCTGCCTCTCTGGAGTCGCCCTCGGCACCGGCTGCGCCACGTCCTCCCACGACGTCCAGAAGTCCGCGCTCGGCGTGGCGCGGTCCGCGGACGCGGTGCTCGCGCACTTGGACGAGCCGGGGCCAGTGGAGCTGGAGACGGTGACCTCCTGCGACTGGAGCGTGGAGCGCGGTGGCCTCATCAACCTGGACCACCCCACGGCGAAGGCGGCGCACCTGGAGGACGGGGATGAACCCATCCAGGTCTTCTTCCACGCGCTGCGCCACCCGACGCGCGGGCTGTTCATCGTGGACACGGGGGTGGAGACGGCGCTCCGGGACGCGCCGGACCGCTCGGCGATGCGCGGCATGGTGGCGAACGCGATGCACATGGGGAAGATGAAGGTGTACGCGCCGCTGGGGGAGTGGCTGGCGGGGCAGTCGCAGCCGCTGGCCGGTGTCTTCCTCACGCACCTGCACCCGGACCACATCGCGGGCATGGCGGATGTACCCGCGGGGACGCCCGTGTTCACCGGGCCGGGGGAGGCGTCCAAGCGCGCGTTCGTGAACCTGGTGGTGCAGGGCGCCACGGACCGGGCGCTGGAGGGCAAGCCGGCGCTGTCGGAGTGGAGCTTCAACGCCGACCCCCAGGGCCTCTTCGAGGGCGCGGTGGATGTCTTCGGGGACGGGTCGGTGTGGGCGCTCTGGGTTCCGGGGCACACGCCGGGCAGCACCGCGTACCTGGTGCGCTCGACGAAGGGGCCGGTGCTCTTGCTGGGCGACGCCAGTCACACGCGCTGGGGTTGGGAGCACGACGTGGAGCCGGGCAGCTTCACCCAGGACGGGCCGCGGGGCGTGGAGAGCTTCAAGAAGCTGCGCGCGTTCGTCGCGGCGCACCCCGGCGTCGAAGTGCGCTTCGGCCACCAGCACTGAGCGCCTCAGCGCGGCGCGGGCCGGGTGCCGCCTCGGAACGCGCGGCGGTAGGCCAGGGGGCTGGTGGTGACGAAGCGCTGGAAGTGGTCGCGGAAGGTGGTCGTTGAACCAAAGCCCACCTTCTCCGCGACGGCCTCCACGGACTGGCCCGTGGTCTCCAGCAGGTGCTGGGCGCGGCGCACGCGGGCGCGCAGGAGCCACTGGAGCGGGGTGGTGCCCGTCTGTTCCCGGAAGCGCCGGCTCAGGGTTCGCTCGCTCAGCGCCGCCCGCCGCGCCAGGGCCTGGAGCGTGAGCGGCCGGTGGAGGTGGTCCTCCATCCAGCGCAGCAGCGGCTCCAGCGACGCGCCCTCGGGCGTGGGGGGAGCGTGGGTGATGAACTGCGACTGGCCCCCATCACGCTCCAGCGGCATCACGGCGAGCCGCGCCGCGTCCGCCGCCACCGCGGCGCCGTAGTCGCGCCGCACCAGGTGCAGGCACAGGTCGAGTCCCGCCGCGGCGCCCGCGGAGGTGAGCAGTTGTCCGTTGTCGACGTAGAGGACGTTCGGGTCCACCTGGATGGCCGGGTGGCGCCGGGCCAGCTCCTCCGTGGCCAGCCAGTGGGTGGTGGCGCGAAGCCCGTCGAGCAGCCCCGCCGCTGCCAGGAGGAACGCCCCCGAGCAGATGGACGCGATGCGCGTGCCCCGGGTCGCCGCGGCGCGGAGCGCGCTCAGGAGCCTGGGGGGCGCCGGGGCGGAGACGTCCGCGATGCCGGGCAGGATGATGGTGTCCGCGCGCGCCAGCGCCGACAGCCCATGGCGGGTCTTCAACACGAACGCCCCGGCGTGGACCTCGGGTGAAACGCCGCAGACGCGGACCTGATAGCCCTCGCCGCCGCCGGGCAGCCGTACGCGGCCGAACACCTCGGTGGGAATCGAGAGGTCGAACGGCACCACTCCCTCCAGCGCGACGATGGCCACGGTGTGCATGGCGGGAAGATGCCAGCGCGCCGGGATTCCGCCAAGGCCGTGGGCGTGGCGGGAAGTCGTCGAAGTCTGGCGTTTCCGCCACTCGCCTCGCTCATGCGCCGCGTGCCATAGGGACGGGACTCCCATGGCGGTGGCCGCCACGGCGCGAACGGGGTCCGACATTGACGCGGGGCAGGCGAGCGCGGAGCGGAGGAGGGGGCGGATGGTGACCTACCGCCTGCTGCTCCTGCTGAAGTTCGTGGGCGTGGTGCTCTACGGAGGAGGGCTCGTCGGGGCGCTGGCCACGACGTCCGCGCTCGACCGCAAGCGCGCGGTGCACGCCATCGCGTCACCGGGGCTGGTGGTGACGTGGACGGCGGGCTACCTGCTCACGCTCCAGCTCAACGTGGCGCTGACGGAGCCGTGGATCTTGGGCGGGCTGTCGCTGTCGCTGGTCTCGCAGCTGTCGCTGGTCGCCATGGCGTCGCGGGAGCGGCGCACCTGGGTGGGGGCGCTGCTGGCGGCCGTGCCGTTCTTCTTCGTGCTGGTGCTGATGATCTTCCGGCCGCGTTGGCCCGGGGTGGACCCATGAGCGCGCTGCGGCAGTTGAGGTGGGTGGCCTTCCTGGAAGGGGTGTCCTTCCTGGGGCTGCTCTTCATCGCGATGCCGGTGAAGTACCTGGGGGGCCAGCCGCTGGCGGTGCGCATCGCGGGCAGCGTCCACGGGCTCCTGTTCCTGCTCTTCGTGTCCTCGCTGTTCCGGGTGGCGGCCGAGCACGGGTGGCCGACGCGCCGCTCGCTCATGGCGTTCGGCGCGTCGCTGGTGCCGTTCGGGACCTTCGTGCTGGACCGCGCGCTGCGGCGGGAGGAGCAGGGGAGGGCCGCCTGAGGTGCCCCCGGGTGCCTGGGCATTAGCGGAGGCGGAATGCGCCTTCGGAGATGATCAGCAGCTCCACGCTGGGGGCCGCCTTCGGTCCGAAGCCGGTGAGGACGCCGGTGGCGTCGGTCCGCACCGCGGCGTCGTAGGTGGCGTAGGCGTTGACCACGGCCTCCGCGAGCGCCGCGGCGGTGGCCTTGCCGGACTGCTCCCGCAGCGTGCCCAGCGTGCCAGCGAGCGTCCCCCCCGCCTGAACGCCGGTGTGCATCGCGGACAGGAAGGCCAGGTTGGTGTCGCTGGTCACGCCCAGATGCGCCCCCATCACGGACGCGGTGTTGCCGGTGCCGAGCTTTGCGCTGTAGTTCGCCCACTCCATCGCGGACGCGCTGGCCGACGTGGCTCTGGAGAGGCCCTCGCGCAGCGACGTGGCCGCGGTGTCCGCCTGGGCGAGCACCGCGGCCGTGGCGCCGGAGCCCTTGAGCACGGCCTGCGCGGCGGCCTCGGTGGCGCGGGCCTCCAGCCCGGCGGCGGCTCGCACCGCGGCATCCGCGACCGCGCTCCCCGCGCCCGACGACAGCCGCGCCTCCACCGCGATGCGGTACGCCATGCCGGCCTCCCGCTCCGCCTGCTGGTCCTGGGTGTCGTTCGCCTCCGGCGTGGCCGTGCGCACCTCCGCGAAGAACGTGTCATAGGCCCCCGCCGCGGCCTGCCCGCCCGCGTCCAGGGCCGCGTCCAGCTTCGCCGCCGGCGCCAGCGACGCGTTGAAGAGCCCCTCCTGCGTGACCAGGGCTCCCGACCGCGCGTACGCCTTGAGCCGGGTCGCCTGCGCCGCCCGCACCGCCGCGCCGAGCGCCGCCACCGACTGTGCCGCCGTCTCCTTCGTCTGGCCGCGCACCGCCGCCGCCTGCTCCGCCGTCAGCCGCGTGCGCAGGTCCACCGTGTCCACGCTCCCCGCAGCGTCCCCGTCCCGCACCATCTGGACGAAGACCTCCGCCTCCAGTGAGGACTCGCTCGTCATGGGCGGCGCCGTGCGCGCCGCCTGTCCGGACCTGGGCTCCGTGGAGTCCAGCAGGGCGGAGGCCACGGTGATGCCGGACTTGTTCACCGCTTCGATGATCAGCCGCTGGCCCACGTCATCCAGCTCCAGCGTGTAGCTGCCGTCCGCCGCGACGTCGGCCTTCGCCAGCGTGTTCAGGTCCCCGCTCGCCACCACGCGGCTGATCCGCACGGTGGTGGCCGCCGAGGCCGTTCCCTCCCCACCCAGCGCGGGGGCACCGTCGGTGAGCCCTTGTGTCTGCTGGCCCCCTCCGTTGGTGACGTGCCCCTGGACCTTCACCTTGTCCCCGCCGCACGCGGCGAGCATCAGACCGACCACCGCACCCAGAACCGCTCCACCCTCGCGACGCGTGCACATGTCCAGGGAACCTCCGGCCGGGCGGAGCCCGCCTCGGCGACCGATGAGGAATACGTACCAGCAGAACCGCTGGATTCAAGCAGCCGGGCGGACGTCTTCCCAGGCAGGAATCGAAGGCGAGCGTGCGGGGGCGCCGGGCAGGGGCGTCAGCCCATCTTCTCCAGCAGGGTCCGCAGCTCCGCCTGCTGCGCCGCGCTCAGCCGTCCGAGCCGCGCTCCGTACGCCTCCGACAGCAGCGCGATTCCTTGATGCATCGCCTTGCGCCCGGCGGGGGTGATCTGCAGCCGGTGGCGCCGCAGGTCCATGGCGTCGATCTCCCGGCGCAGGAAGCCCGCGGCCTCGAGCCGCTTCACGTACACCGTGACCGTCGGCTTGGGCATGCTCAGGGTCGTCGCGAGCTCCGCGGGGTAGGGGTGTTCGTCCACCTCCGTGAGCACGAACAGCTCCTTCGCCTCCAGCCCCAGGGCGGCGATGTCGGGGGTGACGCTCGTGATCACCGACATCATGAGGCGGTAATTCAGCGACCAGATCTTCGCCGGGTCGATCTTCGACATTGGGCCTTGCGCGGAAATTGGTACAAAATTAAATCAGTTCCGACTTAAACAACTTCGCTTTCGAACGATATCACGTTCGAGGAGAACCCATGTCTCTCGACCACTATGTGACGCTCGGCCGCTCCGGCCTGCGCGTGAGTCCGCTGTGCCTTGGCGCGATGACGTTCGGTGAGGACCTTGGCTGGGGTTCGAGCGTGGAGGAGTCCCAGCGGATCCTCGACCGCTACATCGAGCTGGGCGGCAACTTCATCGACACCGCGAACTTCTACACGAAGAGCCACTCCGAGAAGATCATCGGCGACCACATCGGGCGCCACGCCGCCCGGCGCGAGCGCCTGGTGATCGCGACGAAGTTCAGCGGGAACCTCTATCCAGGGGACCCGAACGGCGGCGGCTCCGGCCGCAAGTCCATCATCGCCGCGTGCGAGAACTCGCTCCGCCGCCTGCAGACCGACTACATCGACCTCTACTGGCTGCACAACTGGGACGTGCACACGCCCATCGACGAGACGATGGCCGCGCTGGAGGACCTGGTCCGGGCCGGCAAGGTGCGCTACCTGGGGGTCTCCGACACGCCCGCCTGGAAGATCGTCGAGGCCAACATGCTCGCGCGCTTCCGGGGCTGGTCGGCCTTCATCGGGTTGCAGATCGAATACTCGCTGCTCGAGCGCACCGTCGAGCAGGAGCTCGTGCCCATGGCCCTGGAGCACGGGCTGGGCATCACGCCCTGGTCGCCGCTCAAGAGCGGGGCGCTCAGCGGCAAGTACACGCGCTCGAACGTTGGACAGACGAAGGGGGACCGAGGCGCCTTCCTCCAGCCCTACCTGAACGAGAAGACGTTCACCCTGGTCGACGCGCTCGAGGCCATTGCCCGCGCGCATGAGAGCACGGTCGCGCGGGTGGCGCTGTCCTGGGTGCAGTCGCGGCCGGGCGTGAGCTCGACCATCATCGGCGCGCGGCGGATCGCGCAGCTCGAAGACAACGTGAGGGCGTTCGACGTGAAGCTCACGGCCGAGGAGCTGGCTCGGCTCGACGCGCTCACCAGGCCCACGTTCGGCTTCCCTCAGAACATGCAGCCCGTGTTCCCCAGCATCCACAACGGAGGCACGACCGTGAACGGAGTCCACGCGCCGACCTCTGGCTTCGGGCTGGAGAAGGGCGACAAGCCGTACTGAGCGCGCGGGCGCTCGACACGCGCTGAGGCCCAGGGCCCTAACGCTTCACCGCACGGGAGGCCGTCGGGGCCGCGGCCTTCCGTGCGCGGCCCTTCGTCGTCGCGGAGGGCCGCGCCCCCGGGCGGGCGAACGCGTCGGATACGAAGTCCACGAACACGCGCACGCGAGGCGACAGGTGCCGGCGCTCCGGGTGCACGATGAACACGCCGGGCCTCACGGACTGGAGCCCCCTGATGTCGCACGCGAAGGGGCCGGGCACGACCACCGGCGTTCCGCTCAGCCGCCAGGGGACACGCGGGCCTTCGCGCAGGTACGCGAGGCACGCGTGATGAGGCGCCCAGTCCAGCGAGGGGCTCCTGGATGAGGGGCCTTCGCGAACTCCAGGAACAGGACATGTGCTTCACACGCCACTAGCTCTCCCTGGAGGAACAGCGCACGTTGGTGCCCATCCACGGGAGCGGAACATGAAAGTCTTTGTCTTGGGGGCGACGGGGTACATCGGGGGTTCGGTGGCGGTGCGGCTGATGACCGCGGGGCATCAGGTGGTGGGCACCGCCCGGACGCCGGACAAGGCCCGGATGCTGGGGGCGCGGGGCATCCAGGCGACGGTCGCGTCGTTCGACGACCTGGACGTGCTCGCGCGGCTGGCGAAGGCGTCCGACGCCGTCATCAACGCGGCGTCCGCGGACGAGCGCAGGCCGGTGGAGGCGCTGCTCGCCGCGCTCAGGGGCACCGGCAAGCGCTTCATCCACACCAGCGGCTCCAGCATCGTCGCCACCGACTCGCGCGGCGAGTCGACGTCCGGGGTGCACGACGAGGACACGCCCATCGAGCCCGTCCCGGAGAAGGTGGCCCGCATCGCCTTGGATCGGCGGGTGCTGGACGCCGCGAAGGACGGCATCCACACCGACGTCATCTGCCCATGCCTCATCTACGGTCAGGGGCTGGGCCTGAACCCGGACAGCGTCCAACTGCCGCCCCTCATCCGGTACGCGCGCGAAACGGGCACCGCGCGCTACATCGGGAAGGGGGAGAATGTCTGGTCCAACGTCCACATCGAGGACCTGGCGGACCTTTACCTCTTGGTGCTGGAGCGAGCCCCGGCCGGGACGTTCTTCTTCGCGGAGAACGGCGAAGCGAACTTCCGCGACATGGTGACCGCCATCGGCAAGCGCCTCCACCTGCCCGTGGACAGCCTGCCGGTCGCGGAGGCGGAGGCGCGCTGGGGCGTGGAGCTGGGGCGGCTGGCGCTCGCGTCCAACAGCCGCATCCGCGCGAAGCGGGCGCGCGCGCTGGGCTGGAAGCCACACCGGCCCTCCGTGTTCGACGTCATCGCGGAGATGAAATAGGTCCGCGTCCCGGTGCCGCCTGGGCGGTGGAGCTGCCTAGCGGGAGCGGCGCGCGGGCCGAGAGGGCTTCGGCTCGTCGCGCACGAGGGTCGCGACCAGGGTCCGCGCCAGGACTTCCGCCGGCGCGCCCTGGAACCCGGAGCAGGTGAGCTTGAGGCTGATGATGCCGTGCAGCCCCGCCCAGAACACCTCCGCGAGCCGCTCCGGGGGCGTGGCATCCAGCGTCTGTCCGGCGGCCTGGAGGTCCTCGAAGGTCCGTACCAGGAGCGCGAAGGACTTCGGTCCCGCGCCCTCGTGGGTGTCCTGGAAGAGGGCCTCGGACAGCCTCGGGTCCTCCATGAAGACGAGGCGATACGTCTCCGGGTGCCCCAGGCCGAACGACAGGTAGGCCTGGGCCAGGCGTGAAAGCCGCTCCACCGGAGCGTCCACGGCGGCCGCGGGCTCCAACCGCGCAAGCAGCTCCTGGAAGCCGCGCACGACCAGCGCCCGCGCGATGGCGTCCCGGTTCTCGAAGTGCAGGTAGAGCGTCGCGGGGGCGTACTCCACCGCGTCCGCCAGCTTGCGCATGGACAGGGCGGCGAAGCCCTCCTTCGTCACCATGTCGCGCGCCACCTGGAGGATGTGCTCCCGCAGCTCCGCCCGCTGGCGCTCCTTGCGCTCCGAGATGCCCATGTCACGAGTGTAGGACTTGACGGGACGAACGGCCAGCAATAAATGAACGGTGTTCACAGAACGGTGTTCATAAAAAGTTCATTCGTTCATTTCAGGGAGGACGACATGGAGACGGTCGCGTTGTTCGGCGCCTCGGGCGTCATTGGGCAGAGTGTGGCGCGCGCGCTCCAGGCGCAGGGGCGTGGCTACCGGGTGGTGGGGCGCTCGGCGGGGAGCCTGCGGCGGGAGTTCGGCGCGGATCCCCGAGCGGAGATCGTCACCTGGGATCCCGAGGACGCGGCGTCCATCCGGGCCGCGGCGCGGGGCGTCCGGACGCTCATCTACATGGTGGGGGTGAACTACTGGCAGTTCCACCTGCACCCGCAGCTGATGCGCCGCACGCTGGACGCGGCCATCGCGGAGGGCGTGGAGCGGGTGGTGCTCATCGGCACGGTGTATCCGTACGGGCTGCCGCGCACCGCACCGGTGACGGAAGCCCATCCGCGCGAGCCGAACAGCTACAAGGGCCGCATGCGCAAGGAGCAGGAGGATCTGCTGCTCGCGGCGGACGCGGCGGGCTCCCTCCAGGGCACCATCCTCCGGCTGCCGGACTTCTACGGCCCGGGAGTGGAGCGCAGCTTCCTGCACCGCGCCTTCGTCGCCGCCGCGCAGGGCAAGCGTGCCCAGCTCATTGGCCCCATCGACACGCCGCACGAGTTCGTCTTCGTGGATGACGTGGGCCCCGTCGTCACGGCGTTGATGGATACGCCCGGCGCGTACGGGCGCTTCTGGAACCTGGCGGGCGCGGGCGCCACCACGCAACGCGCGATGGTGAAGGAGATGTTCGCCCAGGCTGGCCGAGCCCCGAAGGTGCTGCCGATGGGGAAGGGGATGGTGCGGCTGATGGGCCTCTTCGATCCCTTCATGCGGGAGCTGGTGGAGATGCACTACCTGCTCACGAACCCGGTGCTGCTGGATGACTCCGCGCTGAGGGGGCTCCTGGGCCCGGTGCACAAGACGTCCTACGCGGAAGGCATCCGCCAGACGTTGGCGGCCCTGCGCGCGCCCCGGAAGGCGGATGCACACGCGGCGCCGGTTCCCTCCGCGACCTGATGCTGGGGAGCACCGAGGGCAACAGTCCATCTGGCCCATGATTGATGAAGGGGACGCGTGGGGCCTACCTTCCCGGGCCTCAAGCGGAGGGGAACGGTATGCGCATCGCGGTCATTGGGGCATCACAGGGAACGGGCGCGCTCGCGGTCCGGACGGCGCTGGAGCGAGGGCATGACGTCACGGCCTTCGCGCGCAGTCCGCAGAAGCTGGTGCTGGAGCACCCGAAGCTCACCCGGCTGAAGGGGGACTTCCACCAGCGTGCGTCGGTGGATGAGGCGGTGCGCGGGCAGGACGCGATCCTCATCACCGCGTCCTCGAACCTGAAGGCGTTCAAGGACAACCCGGACTACTTCACGCAAGGCACCGGGTACGTCATCGACGCGATGAAGGCTCATGGCGTCCGCAAGCTGGCGGTGCTGAGCGCGCTGGGGACGGGTGACAGCCGGAAGCTCCTGAACCCGGTGCTGGGCGCGCTGCTCGCCTCGTTCATCCTGAAGCTGCCGTTCGAAGACCACGCGCGGCAGGAGCAGCTGGTGCGCGCCAGCGGGCTGGATTGGGTCATCGCGCGGCCGGGGCGGCTCACCGACGGCCCCGCCCACCGGCGATACGTGAAGAAGACGGCGCTGGAGAAGGTCCCCTTCGCCATCTCCCGGGCGGACGTGGCGGACTTCCTCGTGGAGGCCGTGGAGACGGACACCTGGGTGCGGCACGCGGTCCAGATTGGCGGCTGACCGTCGCGCCCGGAGACACCGGTACGGCTGCGAGGCCCGGAGGTGTCGTCCGGGCCTCGCGAAGCAATTCAGCTCCCGGCGGTGAGGGCTTGTTCCATCGCCGGATGCGCCTCGCTGCACACCTGCGAGGACTCCTCGGCCTGACGGGCCTCGTCAGGTGTCACGGAGGCCACGGGAGCGGAGGTGTCCACCGGGGTGTTCACGCAGGTCATGCCGGTGTACTGCCCGCACGTCGTCCAGATGCGAGCCCCAATGGCACATGCCTCATCGCACGAGCTGAAGAAACAGACGTCGTCGCACTGGGGGGGGAGTGCGAGGGCCACCGAGGGCGTGAGCGACAGGACCGCCGACATCGTCAACAAGGACTTCACCAGCGTGCGCATGTGTTCTCCTCGTGAGAGTACAGCACGGTCAGTGTGGGCTTTGTTTCATGATGTGTAAATGGCTGTTATTGCGTGGGTTTGATGACACCCGGGCGTGGGTTTGTCATTGGGGAACTTTCCGTCGGGACGGTGCAACGCCTTGCGTCGCCGAGGGGCGCGGTGCGTCGGCGTTGTCGCGCTGAGACAAGAGCCAGTCGAAGAAGATCCGCGCGGCAGGGCGGAGTCTCCGGTGCGTGGGGTGCACCACGAAGTAGCTCGCGCGCGTGGGCACGGTGGGCCCGGCCAGCCGCAAGAGCTGCCCATCCGCGAGGTAGGGCGTGGCGATGGTCTCCCGCGCCAGCGCCGCGCCCAGGCCCTGGGCCGCGGCCATCAGCGCGCCGGTGGTGTCGCTGAAGCTGTAGCGCTCCTCGAACCGCGCGCCGCGCACCCCCGCGGCCCGGAACCAGTCCTGCCAGCCCTGACGCGACAGGTCGGCGATGAGCGGCAGCTTCGCGACGTCCTCCGCCGCGCGGACGTGGCTGACGCCGGCCAGCCGCGCGGAGGCCACGGGGAACAGTGCGTCATCCATCAGGTGATGCGCGCTCAAGCCCGGCCAGGGGCCCTGGCCGTAGCGGATGCCCAGGTCGGGCCCGCCCTCGTCGAAGCGGGTGAGCGCCATCTCCGTGTCCACATGGAGGCGGATGCCGGGATGCAGGGCGGTGAAGTGAGGCAGGCGGGGCAGCAGCCACGCGTACGACAGCGAGTGCAGGGTGGTGATGCGCACCACGGTGTCGCCATCCCGGGTCCGCCGCAGCCCCGCGAGCACGCTGTCCATGTCCGACAGCGCGCTGCTGGCGGCGTCCGCGAGCTGACGGCCCTCGGTGGTCAGGGCCACGCCCCGGGCATGCCGCTGGAACAGCATGACGCCCAGCCGGTCCTCCAGCTTGCGGACGTGGTGGCTGACCGCGCTGGCGGTCAGGTGCAGCTCCTCCGCCGCGCGGGCGAAGTTCTGGTGGCGGGCGGCGGACTCGAAGGCCGCCAGGGCGGGGAGCAGTTCGGTGCGCAGGGTCATGGGCTCGAGCCTCAAATCTGGCTCATGTCTGGCACGGAAAGGATGCGCTTGTGAAGCGAGGGTGGCGGCGTGAAGAGAGGCCCTGGCAGAAGCCAGATTCCTTCCTCCCTCCAGGGGGCCCGCCATGAGTGCATCCGGTCTCACCCATCCCCACGCCGTGTCTCCCTCCCTCAACCGGGCGTGGCTCACCCCGCTGGAGCTGGGCGGCCTGGCCGCCATCTGGGGCACGTCGTTCCTGTTCATGCGCATCGCGGCCCCGGCCTTCGGGCCGCTGCCCCTGGTGGAGCTGCGGCTCGCGCTGGGCGCGGCGGTGCTGATGCCGTTCCTCTGGCGCGCGCGCTCCGCCCTGCGCCCCGGGCTCTGGCCCCGGCTGGCGCTGGTGGGGTTCATCAACGCGGCGGTTCCCTTCGCGCTGTTCGCCTGGGCCGCGCGGCGTGCGCCCGCGGGCGTCGGGGCCATCACCAACAGCATGGCGGTGCTGTTCACCGCGCTGGTGGCGTTCCTGTTCTACGGCGAGCGAATCGGCCCCCGGCGCGTGGTGGCGCTCCTGGCGGGCTTCGCCGGTGTGGTGGTGCTGGCCAGTGGCAAGGCGGCGGGTGAGAGCGTCGCCCAGGCCGCTGCGGCGGGGACCACGGCTGCGTTCCTTTACGGCATTGGTACGAACATGGTGCGCCGCCACCTCGCGGGACTGCCCGCCGCGGCGGTGGCCGCCGCGACGCTGGCCTGCGCCGCGCTGCTGACGCTGCCCTTCGCGGTCGCCACGTGGCCGGCGCGGCCCATTGGCGCGGGGCCGTGGCTGGCGGCGGCCGCCCTGGGCATGCTCTGCACCGGGTTCGGGTACGCGATGTACTACCGCCTCATCCAGCGCATCGGCGCGGCGCGCGCCGTCGTCGTCACCTACCTGGTGCCGCTCTTCGCGGTGGCTTGGGCCTGGTTGCTCCTGGGGGAGCCGCTGACGTCCTCCATGTTCGTCGCGGGCACGCTCATCCTGGGGAGCGTCGCGCTGGGGCAGCAGCCCGCCGCACCGAAGGGGACATGAGGCTTCAGGACCGCCCGAGCTCCCGCGCGAGCGCGTCGACGGGTTGCTGCCGGGCGGAGCTGCTGGCGATGGCCAGGTGGGCGCTCCTTGAAACCTGGCCACAGCTTGCGTGAGATACGGGCTTTTCCGAAAGGAAGGTCCAGATGCGCTTCGTGATGGTGCTGGGCATGGTCGCGGTGGGCACCGGCTGCGCGCATGCTCCGTCGGCCGTCGGTGAGGGCGGACCGGGGCAGGCTTCCGCGGTCCAACGGCTCACGAAGGAAGCGGAGCAGGCTTACAAGGCCCTCGACTTCGACGGCTGTGCCAGGGCCTTCCGTGCGTCGGCGGAGGTGGACACGGACGTGGGCGCGCGCGCCGAGTCCTACTATCGCTCCGCGGGCTGTGCGTCGCTCGCGGGCCACGCGGACGCGGCGGTGGAGGTGCTGAAGCGCGCGGTCCAGGGGGGCTACTTCGACGCGGATCATCTCCAGTACAACCCGGAGCTGGTGTCGCTGCACTCACTGGCCGCGTGGGAGGGGATTGTCGCGGAGGCTCGCGCGAACCTCGCGAAGGCGCCCGAGGCGCCGTTCCCGGTTCCGACGCTCGCGGGCCTGGATGCCTTTGGTTCGCGGAAGGCGGACCGGGAGGGGGTCCGTCAGGTGCTGGGGTTCGAGGTGGGAAAGCCCATCGTGTTCAGCGGGGCGCTCGTCTCGCTGAAGGAGGCCCTGCTGCGCGAGCGGTATGGACTGTCCTTCGTCCGGTTGGGGATGACCCTCTTCTTCGCCGAGGAGCGCAAAGGCACGGCCTTCGTCGTCGCGGACATGGTGGACGCCGAGGATGCGTCCCGGCTGCGTTTCCTCCCGGCGCCCAAGGGGCATCCCCCGGATCCGGAAGGGCTGGTCGCCCGGTGGCTCGAATACGAGCAGCGCCTGTTTCAACTCCAGATGCAGGGGAAGCTCGATGATGCGTCCAGTTGCCGGATCGCGCACTGCCTTGGCGGCTTCGGGCATCCGGATCTCGCGAGCTTCGAGCCCGAGTTCATCGCGAAGGTGCCGAGGAACCTGGACGCGCTGACGGCGGTGCTGCGTGACGACGCTGACGCGGACCGGCGGGGCGCCGCGGCGTTCCTGCTGGCCTACGCGCCCACGGCCGAGGAGACGGTCCGGAGGTTGGTGCCCTGCATCCGCGACGGCTCCGACGGTGTGCGCAACAGCGTCCTGCGCGTGCTGACGGCCACGCAGGAGGCCGCGAAGCTGCCGATGGTGGACGTGGCCACGGTGGTGGACGCGGTCTCGTTGCCGACGACGATGGACCGCAACAAGGCGGTCTACCTGTTGTCGTACCTGCTGGAGGATCTGGCGCCGGAGGTGCTGAAGGCGCAGCGGGCCGGGCTCATCCGGCAGTTGGGAGAGACGCTGGTGGCGATGTCCGCGCTCCAGCAGCCCATCAACCGCGACCCCGCCGTGAAGGTGTTGAAGCAGCTCTCGGGCGAGGAGTACGAGAGCGCCGAGGAATGGCGCGCCTGGCTCGCGCGCCAGCCAAGGACGACGGGGTAGGGGCCGCGACTCAGGGGCCAGGAGCTGAAACCCAGTGCTCCGTTGGCTCAAGCGAGATTCGCATCCGCAATCCGGAGGCTCCTTCAGTCCGCGACGACGACGGAGACGGGCGTGGAGAACGGGCGCACGACGCAGTCCTCCTCGCCCCCGTCCTCCCATGCGAGCATCGCGAATTCGGCCGGGGCATCGAGCGCGACGATGGGGTGATGCCACACGCCCCGGTGGTAGTTCACGCCCTGGCCTGGACCGCAGACGAACGCGACAAGTCCCTCCAGGTCAGGGCCTCCGGTGGGCGCCGTTGGCGCGACACACACCAGGAAGCGCGCGCAGCGCATGGGCAGGAACGCCTGGCTCGACTGGGGGTGGTGTTCGAGCAGCTTCACGGTGAAGGGCAGGGCCTGTGGCACCGAACGAAACACCGCGAGGTTGGGCTTGGCGCCCGGCCGGCCATTCTCCAGTCGCGCCGACCAGTCGAAGCGCACCGCGGTGCCCTGGTTCGCGGCGGCGCCGGCCTTGAGGCCCGCGGACACGACGTCACCGAACGGCGCGAACGCCTCCGGTGTCAGGGGGCGGGCGACGAGCGTGCGGAGTGGGGCGGAGCCGTCCTTCATGGGGTGACTATAGGCGGAGAGTCTGCGGGAGACGCGCGCCCTGTCCAATCCACTGGAACCCGGCGCGCCGGAGCTGACCAGCGGAGAAGACAATCAGGGTCGCGTCCCTCTCGGGGCGAGGGCTGGCCCACAAAATGCTTTCCGTGTGGGCATGTCATTCGCTTTGGCCCAACGGATTGTGCCCTTCCAGGAGGCTCCTAGAGTTCCTGGCATGACCGAGCCAGCGAACCGTGTCACCCACGAGCGCGATTTGTACCTCCAGGTGCTCCGCATCCTGAGTGCGCCGGAGCCGAGCAGTCCCCTGCGGGAAGTGCTCGCGAGTCTCGTCGCCTTGACCCAGGCGCAGCGCGCATACGTCGAACTCTACGGCGATGCGACAGCGGGCGACCGACGCTGGTCGCTCTCCCACGCCTGCTCGTTGGACGAGGAGGAGCAGATCCGCTTTGTCACCTCGCGGGGCATCGTCGTGGCCGCCATCGCGTCGGGGACGACGCTGCATACGCCCTTCGCATTGCTGGACGAGCGCTTCTCCACGGCTCGCAGTGTGAAGGAACAGCGATTGGAGGCAGTGCTGTGCGTGCCCCTCTCTGGCGGGGGGCCGGGGGTGCTGTACCTGGAGGGGAGACGCGGCGCGGGGCCGTTCGCCAGCGACGTCATCCGCGTCGTGGAGAACGTCGCCCAGGCGCTGGGGACAGCTGTCCGGCGGTTGGACCTGGAGCGCTGGCGGGCCGCCGAGGACCCGACACAACCCTTCCGGAGGACTCTCGCACTGGGGGGAATCGCCGGCAGAAGTCAGGCCCTGGCCCAGGTCTTCGAACAGGTGGCCCTGGTTGCGCCGTTGGATGTCAGCGTCCTCGTCACGGGCGCCTCGGGGACGGGGAAGACCCAGCTGGCGCAGGCCATCCACGAGAACAGCAAGCGGCGCGCGGGCCCCTTCATGGAGATCAACTGCGCGGCCATCCCCGAAGGCCTCATCGAGAGTGAGCTGTTCGGCGCGCTGCCGGGGGCGTTTCCCGGTGCGCGCCGGACCGTGGGCAAGGTGGAAGCCGCCGAAGGGGGCACGCTGTTCCTGGATGAGATCGCGGAGATTCCCCTGGCGGCGCAGGGAAAGCTGCTGCAGCTCCTCCAGTCGAAACAGTACTACGCCTTGGCCAGTCCTCGTCTGGTCAAGGCGAACGTGCGGATCATCGCCGCGACCAACGCGGACCTGGAGCAGATGATCCTGGAGAAGAGGTTCCGTGAGGACCTGTTCTACCGGCTGAATGTCTTCACCCTCCGGATGCCTTCGCTCATGGATCGCCGTGAGGACCTGGGGCCGCTGGTGGAGCAGCTCATCGCCAGGCTGGCGGAGGAGCACGGGTTGAAGGCGCTGCGCGCCACTCCCGGCTTTCATGGTGTCTGCGAAGCGGCGGAGTGGCCCGGCAACGTGCGCCAGCTGCGACACCGGCTGGAAGCCGCCCTCATCCGCGCGTGCGCCGAGGGGGCGCCCTGCCTGGAGCCGCATCACCTGACGGACCGGACGCGCAATCCGCAGGATCGGGCGGCGTCCTTCCATGAGGCGACACGGGTGTTCCAGCGAGACCTGCTCCGCCGTGAGCTGGATGCGGCGGAGTGGAATGTGAGCGAGGTGGCACGCAGGCTCGATCTCACCCGGTCGCATGTCTACAACCTCATCAAGGCCTTTGGATTGATGCGTGAGTGACGCGCCAGTCCCTTGAAGGTTTACACCGCAGTCCGTGGAGGCAGCGCATGGGCACCGTCACGTCGAATACTGATTTCTATAGGACAGACGTCACGAAGGCGACCCCTGAGGAGTTGAGCTCATGGTGGCGCCGGGATTGGAACGGGCTCTTCTTCCCGTTCAAGGCGCGGCTCGTGCGGCAGGTTCAAGGGGACAAGCAGGATGTGCTCTGCTTCACGCTGGCACGTGCTCCTCAATACGGCGAGTTCCAGGTCGACCTGAAGTATCAGCTTGACCTGGTCTGGCCTGACCTGCCCTCCACGGTTCAGCTCGCCACGCCCGACAAGCCCTATGGGTTCATCTTCCTGACGGAGGCCTGGGCGACCAAGGAGAACGCGCAGCTGCGGCACTTGGGAAAGGATCCCAATCCCAATCTCCTGTCGCTCGCGGAAACCGGCGGTGGGAAGTGGCCTTTGAGCGCGATGGCCGAATTGATCCGGGACCTCATCTCCGGGCGGGTCGCGAACAAGCACCTGCAGGCGCAGTTGCTCGAACTGGTCCGCGAGGCCTTCAAGTAGCCCATTGGGAGCGTGAATCATGGGAATTCATCTCACCGTTGTTTCCTATCCATCGACCCTTCATCCGATGTTCGAGGCGGTCGCCAGTCAAGCCAACAATCAGCTGCCCGAGCATCAGTTCGTGAGGTGCCAGCGCAGGGAGGGGTTGCTCGGAGCGATCATGAAGGCCGCGCCAATGCGTCACCTGCGGGCGGACGTCTCCTGCCTGGACCTCGTCGGGCACGGGAGCGCGGGATACTTCGAACTGGGGGACGAAGCGCTGGTCAGTGGGAGCAGGATTTCGCCGGAGCTGAGTGAGCTCAAGACGATCCTTCCGCGCGCCGCTACCGTTCGCCTCCTGGGGTGTCTGACGGGATCCCAGGACAAGGGCTTGACCCTGCTCGATGCGGTCTCCAGTGAGCTGGCACTGGAGGTGGTCGTTCCGCTCGATGTCCTCACTCCGGACCATTTCGGAGAGACCGGGCTCAAGGACACCTTCGCGCCACTGCTGTCTTCCCAAGCAGCCGGGGTGGGCCGCCAGGCCCTCAGAGCGGCCGCGAGGGGTGTTCCAGCTCCTCCTCAAGCGGTGATCGATGCGGCGGCCAGCTGGGTGCCTCGGTTGCCGGCGGGCTACGAGGTCATCCAGCGTGCGCATGCGGCCGCGGTGGTCGACTTCCGGATGTATTACGGAGGGGTGAAGGTTACGTTCGCGTGTGATTGTCAGCTGGTGCTGGTGGACGATCAGCCTGGACATGCGCCGCTCCTCTTCCGGTGGAGCAGCCCCAAGCCTGTACCACTCACCGAACTGCTGACGCCCCGGTCCGGCTGGAAGATGGAAGTCAAGGGTTGACCGCATCCGCGTGAAGGAAGTCGCGACCCGGTCCGCTTCACGCTGATGCGCGTGGAGTCGGACCGTGGCCGTGGCTCCCGCGGGCACTCAGGGTTCAGGCGATGAAACATCTGGATTGGAACGACGCATTTGAGCGTCAGTGGGAGGGCTTTGTGCATTTTCGCGGAGTGGTGACGACGGGATGGTGGGTCATGGCGCTGATGCTTGTCTCGTGCGCCGGAGCCAAGAACACGACCTTGAGTTCGGAGGGCCGGGCGACGAACTCGGAGCCGACGGTCATTCGGGATGAACGCCCCTCCGCGGAGGAAACGGGCGGGTCGATGGAGTCGGCGTTTCAACGCCAGTTCGAGCAGAAGCGATGGGACAGGTTGTTGAAGGACTTCGATGACGCGGATGTCGTCATCCCCAACGCGCTCGCGGGTCCAGAAACGCGCGATGCCGCGGTCTCATGTGCGCGTCAGATCAAGGACGCGCGCGATGTCGCGGAGCGCTGCCCCGTCGGATCTGGAGTTCTGAGGGCCGCAGCACTGAGCGCGGTTGCGATGACCGCGATCTCAGGCGGTATTCAGTCCTCCGTGGAGAACACCTCCGCGAAGCGCCATTGGGGGTATGCCACCATCACGTCGGCGGCGCTGGCCGCGCTCTTCGAAGGAGTCGATCTCGTGGTCGACTGCCGAGAGAAGCGGCCCACCGCCGAGCTCCTCGCGGCCGAGCGGACAGCGCGCCTCATGAATGCGAGCAAGCTGATGGTGTGCTATCGCCAGAAGCAGCAAATGTGGCGGGCCGTGTCTGGGGTGATCGCGGACTCGGAACTTGCGGATGCGGCGAAGAACAAGATCCGAGAAAGGATCTCAGCTCGGCTGAGCGCCAGGAATTTTGATCTCATCCAGGAAGAGGCAAATGGTTCGGAACCGGTCAAGGCGGTCGTGGCCAAGGAATATCCCATGGCATTGTCGGCCTGTGCGCCTGTTCCGGACAACAATGGAACAGGGAGAGAAGGTCGAACAGGGCCAGCCTCGTCCGGGCTCGAGGAGGCACTCTCGAGCGATCTCTTCATGGCGCTTGATCAACTGACCCTGTGTCAAAACGTTCGCATCGTCGCCGAGCCGCGCTCGAGTTCCGGAGTGGGAACGGGCACGGGCGCCAGCAACTAGCGGAGCCTCACGTCAGGGGCTCGCGGCTTCGGTGCGCTCCACGCAGCGCAGCCCGATTGCGAAGTCGAAGCGCCTGGGGGGGAGATGGTTGCTCCAGGCGATCTGGTGGTGGCCCTCCGTCACTGGCGCATCCCACCTTCCCCCCAGGACAAGACGCAGGTTCCGGAAGTCGCCCTGCACGCTGGTCGTCGAGGTCCACTCCGCGACATTGCCCGCCAGGTCCCGATGGCCATAGGGGCCGCTGTCCTCGGGGAAGGAGTCCACTGGTGCGATTCCGGGATACGGGTCCCTTCCCAGGAGATTCGTGGGAGGGTTGCGTTTCTCCACGGCCCAGACGGTGTTTCGCCGCGGGGCTGGATTGGGCCACCGTCCCGTCTCATCCAGTGTCAGGCCTCCACGGAAGGCCTTTCGCCACTCGTCGGCCGTGGGCAGCGACTTGCCAAGATATTCGCAGAAGGCCTCCGCGGTGAAGGCGTCGATACCGGTAACGGGGCTGGCCAACTCCAGCGAACGCGCGAACGCAGGGTGTCTCGGCGGAGGCTCATGGGCGTTCGTGGTCCAGGGCATGATTCGCTCCTCGAAGAGACTGAACTGGCCGTTCGTGACCTCGGTCCGGTCCATGGAGAAGCGGGGGACGCCGACGCGTTGCTCGGACTCCCCCAGGTCCTCGTCGGCGGGACGCCAGTAGGGGCCAGCGGGAACCACCAGCATCGCCATCCGGGAGGCCGCGCAGGTCGGGACCGGAAGGCGGAGCTCCCGTGGCGGCACGCGCCCGCGCTCCTTGTATCCTGGCAGGTGCTCCAGCCGCACCCGGGAGGGAGGACAGTCCCCCCGCTTCACGATGAGCCACGCGGCGCGAGACGGGGCTTCGACATGCTCGTGCAGACTTCCGCCTGCTTCACGCTGGAGGTGGCTTCGTCGGAGGTCTGGGGGGAGGTACGGCTGGGCTGTCTCCGCACGCGGGTCCGCTTGCGCGGGAGTCAACTCCCAGTCCAGGGGCATGAGCAGGGTTGCCTTCGTCCAGCGCTGCGTCGAAGCATCGAAGTCCATCGGTTCCAGCACGAGGTCGAAGACGCCGATGTCCGCCGCCGCCAGCCGGATGATGTCCTGTTGGCGGATGGCTTCGAGCTGCTTCTCCCGGAAGGCCAGCGCCGCCAGGATCGCGGCGACCGTCACCACGGCCAACAGGGCGATGAAGCCTCCAACCAGGTGGCGTCTGCGGCGCGAGCGATTGCGGGCCCTTCGTCGCCCCGTCTCCAGGAACTCGCGTGAACGGACGGGCAGCGACGCCTGCCATTGCGCTCCTCTGTGGAGTGTCTGTCGAAGAGACTCATCCGACCACGTCTCGTCGTCGTGGCGTCCGCGCTGTTCCCACAACTGGGCGGCGGTTTCGATCTGCTGGGCCAGCAGCCGCTCTTCGCGGGTTTCTTCCAGCCAGCGGGCAAGGGTCGGCCAGACCACCGCGAGCGATTCGTGCGCCAGCTCCACCAGCGGTTCATCCGTCTGCGGATCTCGCGTCGTGACGACCAGCCGGTTGGACTGGAGCTTCTCCAGCACGTCTGGAGCCGTGGCGCCCAGGTCCTCCAGCAGCTCGGCTCGGCTCCTCGGCTGCCGCGTCCCCTCCGCGGTGACGAGACGCAGCAACAGTGCACGCGCCACGCGCACGTCGTCCGAGGGGAGCTGATGGAGCAGCGTCTGGGCATGGGAGGCGATGGCCCCGCCTACGCCACCCAGCTCCACGTAGACGGAGGTGAGCAACCTGCGCGCCTCCACGTCCCGGCGCTCCCAGAGCGCCATGCACGCGAACTGCAACAAGGGCAGGCCCGCTGTCTGGGCCTGGACGTCCTCGACCAACCGCGAGATCAGCGAGGGGCTGTCCACGGCGTGCCCCACCCGCCGCAGGGGGCCGGTGATGGCTTCCTGGAGCGCGGAGGGGGGCAGCTGCCCCAAGACGAACGCCGCTCCCAGGAACGGGCGCAGGGCCTCCAACTGGCAGAACGACCCCAGGTAGTCGTCCCGCATCGCCAGGACGATGCGCCACGGGTCATCCACGGCCGCCGCCGCGGCCAGACACGCGGCGAACTGACGCACCTCCAAGGGCGAGGCGAGGGTGAAGACCTCCTCGAACGCGTCCAGAGCGAGCAACACCGGGCCGCCGGCCACATCGCGGTGCCTGCGCAACAGGCGCACCACCTCTCCGGGCTTGCGGGAGAACGACTCCGCGAGGATGCCGACGGGAGGTTCGCCTCCGAGTCCGGTGACGAGCGCCGCGGCGAGCCGGATCAAGGGCCTGGGGCCCGGCCTCGCATGGAGCACCGTCCAGCGGTCCATCCTCCGCAACCGCGTGAACACTCCCGCGTGGAGGAAGGAACTCTTCCCAATCCCGGAAGGCCCCACCAGGGGCACCAGCGGCTCGTGTCTCAAGCGCTCGACGAAGCCGTCCAGCTCCGCCTCGCGGCCGAAATAGTCCTCCGTGTCCGCCTCGGTGAACGAGCGCAGTCCTCGAAAGGGCACGCGCTCCGCCGTGGAGCGGAGCGGTTCGGGGCTGAGGGTCTCCGCGAGCGCTCGGGCCACCTCCATGGCTGCGGGGCGCCGCTCGGGCTCGAGCGCGAGGCATGCCTCCAGCAATGCCCCCCCTGGCAACCCCTGGATGCTAGGCGACGGGGGCAGGGGTCGCGGGTTGAATGCGAAGGCCGCGAGCTGCGCATCATCCAGCGGCCTGCGGCCCTCGAGCAGTTCCCACGCGATGATGCCCAGCGACCACACGTCCATGGCAGGGGAGGGCGCGGTCGCGAGCCAACGCTCCGGTGCCATGTACGCGGGGGTTCCAGAGGCCGCGCCGGTCGCTCCACCCGCGTGGCGGGCCAGACCGAAGTCCAGCACCCGCACCCGTCCATCCCTGGGGATGAGGATGTTCTCCGGCTTGAGGTCCGCATGGATGACGCCATTGCGATGCGCCTCGGTGACGGCCTCGGCGACAGCGCGGCAGATGCGCAAGGATTCGTCGAGTCCGGGCCGCTGGCGGGTGAGTCGCTCGCGAAGAGACTCGCCCTCCACGTATTCGAGGGCGAGGTAGGGCCGGCCACGATAGCGGCTCACGGTGTGCACCGTGATGATGTTGGGATGGCTGAAGCGTGCCGTGGTGCGGGCTTCCTCGACGAGCCTTTCGGCGTGGTCGTCCCCCAGCAGCTCGACCTTGAGGAACTTGAGCGCGACCCTTCGTCCCAGCTCTAGATCCTGGGCAAGGAAGACCTCTCCCATCGCCCCCTCCGCGAGGAGGCGGAGAATGCGGAAGCCATCCACCAGGCTGCCTGCCTCAATGGAGTCCAGATTCTGGGAGCTGGGTTGCGCGGACGAGGTTCCCGGCATTGGGTGGGAGTGTCCGTCAATGCCTCGCGGAGATGCAACTGGGCGGCCGCCTCCTCCGGCTCGCTGGAGCTGCCTGGATTGTCCAGACGATAGGACAGCGCGGGGCCCGCCATTCATCCCGAATGGACAAGTGCAGGTGCCAATCAGGTGACGCGGCTCCGCCCGCGCCAGGTTTGGGGATGGCACGGCGCGCGCAATGGCTCAGGCCCGGCGGTACGAACCTGCTTGGCGCGAAGAGGCCATGAACCCACGAACCCAAGGCTGGATGTGCGCTCCCGCGGCAGTTCTTTTCGTCGCGCTTTGCCTCGCCTCGTCGGCATTCGGGCAGACAGCTCCTCCCGGAGATGGAACCTCCTTGGCGCCCCAGCGTTGGGACGAGAGAGGATCCGCGTTCAAACACGCGTTCAAGCCGCTGGTGCGCCATGTCCAGCGCCTGCGCCAGGAGTCTGTCGCGCGCTACCAGACCACGGCGCCGCCCGAGAAGTATCTCACGGAACTCGGCATGCCATTGCAGCCGATTCAGGTGGATGGCACACGTCGCATCCTGGTTCTTCCCCTCCTGTTCCAGAACTCGGGACCTCCTCCCTACCCACAGCAGGCGCTTCAACAGCAGCTCTTTGGCTTGTGGCCCACAGGCACACTGACGGACTACTACCGCGAGGTTTCCTATGGCGCCCTCACCCTGACCGGTGATGTCGGGGAGTGGAAGACCGTGTCGCGTGAGGATGCCTGGTACGAAGGATCCTCGATCGCAGAGGGTGATGTTTCAGTGACATGCAACGGGCGCTGCGTCAGGGACCGGGTCCCGGAGCTGATCAAGGAGGTGCTTGCGCTTCATTCCGAGGTCGACTGGCGCCAGTATGACAATGATGGGCCCGACGGCCTGCCCGATTCCGGAGATGACGATGGATTCGTCGATTTCGTGGTCATCCAGCATCCGGAGACAGGCGGGGAGTGCAACGGGTCGAACCTCAATCTCTGGTCCCATCACTTCAATTTGAGCAGTTATGAAGGCGGTGCTCCCTATGACACTTCCGTGCCACGCCGCGGCGGAGATGGGAACATCCTGGTCGATGACTACGTGATACTGCCGAGCCTTGCCTGTGATGGTCGCACGATGATCCAGATCGGTGTCTTCGCGCATGAATTGGGGCACGCCTTCACGCTTCCCGACTTGTATGACACGGATGGAGCCACGAACGGCTGGGCTGGACTGGGCACCTGGTGCTTGATGGCTGCCGGAAATTGGGGCGCGGACTGGGAATCACCACAGCGCCCTGTTCACCTGTCACCCTGGGCCAAGGCATATATGGGCTGGCTGGACCTGCAATGGGTCTCAGTGGCCGAACAGTCCATCCTGCTCCCGGATGTCGAGCGCCACCGCGTGGCCTATGCGGTTGCAGCCCCTGGTGACAAGGCGGGCTATTACATTGTCGTCAACTCCCAGCAGCAGGGGTTCGACCGAGACCTGCCCATCTCAGGGCTCCAGGTCTGGCATGTGAAGCCCCCCGCCCTTGAAGCCGGGTGGAAGCTCAACCAAGTGAATGTTCGTCCTGGCTCCAAGGGCGTGGATCTGGTGGAGGCGGATGGCTCCGAGTGGCTGGACGAGCGAGGGTCCACGGCCCGGCGAGGCGATCTCTTTCCTGGAAGCGCGGGTGCACGTCAGTTTGATGCGACGACACGCCCAGCCGCCATGGGCAGACTGGGGATCTGCGATATTTCGGATCCAGGCGCTGTGATGCGCGTGCGGATCGTCCGAGGCGCGGATTGTTCCTCCGGTGGCCAGGTGTCATCCAGGACGAGCAGGCTGCCCCATCCGTGAGCTCGGCTCCCCATTCAGATTGTTTTCACACGTCGAAGAGGAGAACACCTCATGAGGTTCATGACACTTGGAGCTTCCCTGGCTCTGACCTTGGTGCTGGTGATTGCCCATACCGCGGTCAGCGCTACGTCTTCACCCACTGTCTCGAAGAAGCAGGGCGGGGCCGCGAGACAGGATGCGTCGACCGGAGTCTCCAGCTCCGCGGTCGTCTTCAAGGCCCCAGAAGCACTGCCGGTCGGCCGTAGCATGCGTGCGGTTTCCCCTCAGTACCGTACTCTCCAGCCCATCGTCGGAGGCACTGTATCGACTCAAGGCAAATGGCCATTCGCCGTGGCCCTGGCCTACCGCAACCCTGAAGGAACGCTGACCCAGTATTGCGCGGGCTCACTGATTTCACAGGACGCGGTGCTGACCGCCGCGCATTGCAACGTGTCCACCGGCTCCTTCGCGATTGTCGGCCGACACAATCTGAGAACGGAGAAAGGGAGGATGATTCCGATTGTTTCCGTGATCGCGCATCCCAGGTCCGGCGAGGGCGCTTTCCAGAACGACATCGCGATCCTTCGGCTGGCGGAGCCCGTGAGGGACTTCGCACCCGTGAAACTCGCCACGGCGGCCACGGTGGTTCCCGAGGGCCGGCCCGTCACGGCCATTGGTTGGGGGGCCACGCGTGAAGGAGGCTCGACGTCCCTCCTCCTGCGGGAGGTGACCCTGCCCGTCGCGAACCAGGCCGAATGCTCGGCACGGTACGTGAATGTGTATCCCATCCTCGACAGCATGCTCTGCTGCATCGAACCCGGTAAGGACGCCTGCCAGGGGGACAGCGGTGGCCCCCTGCTGATGGCTCAGCCCGATGGTCAGGTGGTTCAGGTGGGCATCACCAGCTTCGGCAAGGGCTGTGCCCGTCCGGATTTCCACGGGGTGTATACCCGGGTCGCCTCGTTCCAGAGTTGGATCGCGGACGTGCTCGAGCCTTGACCCTCGGGGAGGCCGTCTGGCGTCCCCGCGCAGGCACAGGCGCATGCCCAGGTCCGGAGCCCCCGGCCTTGGGCCCCGGCCAGGGTCCAGGGTAACCCCAGGTTGTCCGGATTCGGCGGGAACGCATCCCTTTCTTGACATCTCGTGTCTGCGTCCTTATTGGGTTGAAAATGAGAATGCGTATCATCTTCATTTCCGGGTCCCCGTCCCGGGTGAAGCGCCGCGCATTCCATCCCCCCGTTCCAAGAGGACATCGCCGATGAAGCATTCGTTTGCCTTGCGTTCCCTCCCACTCTCCACCGCGGCGCTCGCCCTGTCCCTGTTCGTGGGATGCGGCGACTCGGGAGAGGAAGGAACCGAGAATGAAGGCCCGCTGTATGCCATCACCACGCAGTTGCTCGTGGCGGACCCCGTGGAGAGCTACGTCGTGGTGACGGCGAAGGCCGAGCAGGCCGCGTCGTTGTCGCTGGACGGCGCCATCAAGGTGTCCGGCCGGGCGCTCGGCGTGGGCATTCCCAAGTCCGGCTCGGTCTACGTGGTGAGCGACGAGAGCGCCACGGTGACGCGCTACACGCTCAACAGCCGCGGCGCCCTGGAGGCCGCGGGCACCGTGAGCTTCTCCAGCCAGGGTGTGACGTCGCTGGGCGAGTACCAGGCCAACTTCCAGTTCGTCTCGGACACCAAGGCCTACTTCTTCGACGGCGCCACCGCGCAGGTCGTCATCTGGAACCCCTCGGCGATGACGGTCACGGGCTCCATTCCGCTGGACTCGCTCGTCATCCCGAGCACGATCATGGCGTTCTCCGGGGCCGTCGTGCGGACCGGTGGGCAGATCCTCATGCCGGTGGGCTGGCGTCCGGTGACGGGCGTCAACGTCACGAAGCGGGCGGGCGTGGTCGCCATCAACACGGCGACGGACGCGGCCACCTTCGCGACGGATGACCGGTGCGGCTACACGCACGACGCCGCCCTGGGCTTGGATGGCAAGGTCTACGTCGCGACGGAGGCCTACGGCGCGGCGGTGCGCCGGGTGGTGGGCCAGGACGCGCCGGAGCCCTGCCTGCTGCGGTACGACCCCCAGACGCACACCTTCGACCCGAGCTTCTACCAGTCGCTGGACGCGCTGGTGGGCGGCGGCACCGCGGGGGCCCTCATTCCGGGCGCGCAGGGGACCGCGTACGTGCGCGTGCTCGACGAGAGCCTCGCGCCCGTGGCGGAGGGCACCCATCCTCGCACGGTGGCGAGCGGCACCGGCTGGCAGTGGTGGGAGCTGAAGCTCGACACGCTGAAGGCGACGCGCAGGAGCGACTTCCCGTCCACCTCCGGCAGCGTCTTCCTCTTCGAGTCGCAAAACCAGACGCTCTACACGGAGTTCGGCGCGGGCGCGGCGTCCACGACGCTCCACGTGCTGGGCGACAGCGGCAAGCCCACGGTGACGACGCAGGGGCTGTCCTTCTCCTTCCTCCAGCTGCGCTAGCGCCAGGCTCCAGACCATGCACGGAAATCAGATGCGTCATCCGCTCCGCGGCACCGGCGTGTTTGTCGTCGCGCTGCTGGGGGCGGCTCCCGCCTTCGCCACCAGCACGGGCATCACCGGCCAGTCGGGCAAGGACGGGGTGACCTGCAGCACGTGTCACAAGGGCGGGGAAATGCCCACCGTCGTGCTGGAGGGGCCCACGGCGCTGGAGCCGGGGGCCACCGGCCAGTACACCTTCATCATCCGGGGTGGGGCCGCGAAGACGGGTGGGGTGGGCATCGCCGTGGACAGCACGGCGGCCAACCTCCAGGCCGGCACCGGAATGAAGAAGCTGGGCAACGAGCTGACCCATACGGCGCCCCAGGCCTTCACTGGCACGGAGCTGCGGTTCAACTTCTCCCTCGTCGCGCCCTCCACCGACGTCACGCTCACGGTGTTCGGCGCCGGCAACTCCACCAACGCGGACCAGGGAAGTGACGGGGACCGCGCCGCGTCCACCAAGCTGAGCGTCAAGGTGGGCAACGGTTCACCTGTCGTGGATCCCGTCCCTGGCGGCGAAGGCGAGGGGGGTGGGGGCTGCACCGCCGCGAGCAGCGCTCCGGTCTGGGCGCTCGCGCTGATGGCGCTTCCCCTGGCCGCGCGCCGCCGCCGCCAGCGCTGAACGGTCCGCGGCGCTCTCGCGGCACGGAGCCCCTTTCCCTGGTGCATGGGGAAGGGGCTTCACCCCCGGCGCGGGGAGGACGGCGCGGCCCCAGCCGGGAACGCGTGGGCCTTCGCGGCTTCGAACACCGTGGCCTTCACGGGGCCCGGTTCACCGCTCGCAGCGCAGTGCGACCGCGTGCGGGTTGTCGAGGTAGTCCTGCCAGAACGCCTGTCCGTACCGGGCGATCCCCTCGGGCGCGCACTCGGGGCGCCTCCAGGTGAGCGTGTGGAAGCCCGCCTCTCGCAGCGCCTGCTCGTGCGTGGCCTGGCTCCAGTAGGAGAAGTGGATGGTGAAGGGGCTCTTCGTGTGCAGCTCCGCGGAGATGGCCTGCCCATCCCGGGGTGACACAGGGAAGTCCAACATCGTGATGCCATACCGGGTGCTGTTGGGACCCTTCGCGCTGAACCCGGGATTGAACGCATAGGTGACGAAGCTGCCCCCTGGCTTCAGGTGGGCATGGATGTTCCGGCACATCCGCAGCATGTGTTCGGGCGAGTGCGCGTAGTGCAGGAGATAGACGGCCGTCACGCAATCAAAGGTGCCCAGCGGAGACATGTCGGCCACGTCCGCCACGTGGTACTCGATGCCCAGCGGTTGTTCCTCTTCGTGCCGCCTGGCGCCGCGAATCATCTCCTCGGAGATGTCCACGCCCACCACCCTGCTGGCGCCGCGCGCCTTCAACTGCCGCGTGTAGAGCCCGTCGCCACACGCCAGGTCGAGGACCGCACGGCCCTGCACGGCCCCGAGCGCCTTGAAGAAGGTGTGGCCTTCGATGGACTCCGAGCGCACCGGCAGGACATCCCAGTCCGCGACCTTCTCCCCAATCCGGTCATATTGCGCCGACATTTCCCTCGACCTTTCCCTGCAATGCCAAAGGCGCCCTGGCGCCAGCCCCGCGGCACGACAGTCCATGCGGGGCGGGCATCGTGTCACTGGGACTGGCGCGGCGTCGATGCGGCATCCCTTCACGCCTGCGCGCATTTGCCACAGGTGGGAGGGGGGCGGGGGCGTGTTAAACGCGCGCGCGAAAGGATGAGGGACACCATGACGAGGACGCATCGCGGGGCGCTGAGCCGGGGTTGGATGTGGGGCCTGCTGTTGTGCGGCGCGCTCGGCTGTTCGGGGACCGACGAGGGTGGGGGCGGGAGCGACGCGGGCACCGACCTGGGACCGGATGAGCTGCCCTGTGACGTGAAGGCCGTGGTGGCGGAGCGCTGCGCGTACTGTCACACCACGCCCCTGAAGGGGAGCGCGCCCATGGCGCTGCTCGCGCGCTCGGACTTCCAGCGCGCCTCCTCGGTCAATGCCCTGCAGAGCGTAGGACAGCGCAGCCTGGAGCGGCTGGGCAGCGCGGCGGCGCCCATGCCTCCGAAGTCGGAGCCGTCCCTTCCAGACGCGCAGCGCGCCGTGCTCACGGCGTGGCTGGAGTCGGGGATGCCGGCGGGGACGTGCGGAAGCCTGCCAGCCGGCCCGGCCCCGACGACTTGCTCGAGCGGGAGCTTCTGGAGCGAGGCGAGCGGAACCGGCGCCAGCATGGCGCCCGGACATGCGTGCCGGAACTGTCACCTCCAGCAGGCGCCCTCCATGGCGTATTTCTTCATGGGCACGGTGTACCCGACGCTCCACGAGGCGGATGGGTGCGACCCCCGGTTGGCGTCGCCGTCCGAGGTGAAGGTGGAGATCCTGGATTCGCAAGGGCAGACGCGGCTCACGCTCACGCCCAACTCCGCGGGCAACTTCATGTCGAACAGCCTTCAGCCGTCCTTCCCGCTGCCCTACCGTGTGCGGCTGGTGGGGGCGGATGGCCGCTCGCGTGAGATGAGCACGCTCCAGACCAACGGGGACTGCAACACCTGTCATACCGAGCAGGGGGCCAGCAACGCGCCGGGGCGCATCGCCCTGCCGTGAAGTGTTGCCGGGGAGGGTGCTGCGACAATTGACCGCATCCGGGGATGACAGGGAGGGCTGCTATCCGTACGGCTTCTCCTCTTCCTTCCTGGAGTCACCGATGAAGTTTCCCCTGGGGCCGCTGTGCGTCGTCGCGGGTTCGCTGCTGTCCACCACGGCCTTCGCGCATGCGGCGGTGGCGGGTCCCACTCCGCCGTACGCGGGGGGCTCGTTCGATGCCGACTTCACCGTGAGCCATGGCTGTGACGGGGCGGACACGTACCGGATGCGGGTGCTCATCCCGGAGGGCGTGACAGGGGTGCGGCCCGTGGACTCCACGTTCGGCAAGGCGGAGGTGGAGAAGGACGGCGCGGGCAACGTGACGGCGGTGGTCTGGACGAAGGCGCTGGGGGACGTCAAGGCCGCGGACACGCACTACTTCCATCTGGGCCTGCGCTTCAAGCTGCCCGCCAAGCCGTTCACCACCGTGTTCTTCCCCACCGAACAGACATGCCGCACGGCGGCCGGCGTCGAGACGACGGTGGCCTGGACGGGCACGAGCGGCGGTGAACATGGCCATGACTCGGATGCGGGCACGGCGCCCGCGGAGAACCCGGCCCCCTCGCTCTACCTGCTGCCCACGCGCCTCCCGGGCTGGAACCAGTACACGGTGGAGGAGCACGTGCACGACCTCACGGTGTTCAAGGACGCGCTCATCGTCTGGTCCGGCACGCAGGCATACAGCTTCAACCCCGTCACCCAGGCGCTCATCCAGAAGGAGCCGGGCACCACGCCGCTCACGGAGATCCACCCGGGCACGGTCATCTGGGTGAAGTATTAGCCGCGGCCGGGAGACAGCGACCATGCGCCACTGGCTCTTCGTGATGTGTCTTGGGGTCTTCGCCGGCTGTTCGGACAAAGCCCCCGTGTCGCCTCCGCCTGCTGTCGACGCGGGCTCGGATGATGGAGGCGTGACGCCGTCCGGCCTGGACCGTCCTGACACCTTGCCGCGTCCGCCCGGGGACCGGTTGCCGGAGGACCTGAAGCCGCCCGGCCGGTAGCGCCGTGCGCGGCGCCAGCGGATTTGGAGGGCTCCTCGCGCGAGGGGGAGCCGTGGCTTCCAGCGCCAGGCCTTGCACGATAGGGTCATGCGACCTTCGAAGAGGTCGAACGTGGCGAGTGCGAATTCTGGGTTGCTCGTGGCCGCATGGGTCGCGTGGGGAGGGCAGGCCGCGTCCGCGCCGCGCCCGGAGCCAGCCACTCCACCGACGGAGTCCTCGACAGCGGGGGACTCCGAGGAGCCGGTCGCGACGCTGCCGCCCGCCGCGTTCAAGGCGCACCCCGTCCAGGTCTACACCGGGCCCCTCGCGAAGCCGGACGTGGCAGGGGGCGACGCGGAGGTGAGGCTTTACCGGACCCGCCTCCGCCGTGCCGCCGCGGCAGGGGTGACGTTCGGAGGGCGGTACGGCGTGATGCTCAGTGGCTGTGGCACCGAGTGCCTCTTCGGGTTCGTCATCGACGAGACGAACGGCCACATCCGGGCCTTGCCCGTCAGCGGAGAGCGCTACCGACTGCTCCAGCTGGCCTTCCGCCCGGACAGCCGGTGGATGCGAGCCATCTGGAGAGGGGGCTCGCTGGATGAACCCGAGACCTGTGCCCTGCGGGACTTCGTCATCGAGGCGGGCCGGTTCCGGAAGGTGAAGGAAGCGGTCCTGCAGGGGGCCTGTCCGAGAATGGATTTCGAAACCGGCGAAGCCGAGCGCTGAGCCAGACCCGGGCCTCGATTCCCAGAGGTGACATGCAAGTTCATCCCAGGAGAGGTTCCCGATGTCCCCGCTGTGGTGGCCTCATCGGGGAGGTCCGGCTGGAGTGGGGGCCTCTTGGGGATTGGTTCTCTCTTTTCTGTCTGTCATGTGACTTCGTGGAACGGGCCCCGGTCGTGGGCTCGGTCTACGAGGGGCTCCCCGTCTGGACGCTGAGCATCCGATGGCGTGGTGAGACCGCCACACTGAAAGACGCGGCGCTCCTGATGGGGTCCAAGAACCTGGAACCTCGCGGTACCTGGAGCAGGTGTTCGCATACGTCAGCGCTGAGCTGACCGCGAAGGTGTTCGAGGAGACGCCTCGGCGCATCCGGCTCTTCGGAAGTCTTTCGACCTTGCATGCGAAGGACCTTGAATCGCTCTTCGCCACGGTCGGCCCGGACGCGCCCCTCCTGATGGACCTTTCGAACCTGGAGGGGATGGGCACGTTCCTTCATCCGCTCTTCGCGAGGTTCCACGCGCGCACGGGGTGCACGGCCTGGTGGGTGAGCGGTCCCGCCGAGAAGCACCTGATGGACGCAGGGATTCCCAGGGGGGCGCTGTTCCAGGATCTTGAGTCGGCGCGTGCGGCCTCCGGTCAGGGGCGGACGGCACGGTGATGCGGGGGCCCGCGCTGGACGGGCCCCCGGAGGAGGCCGCTACTCCGGCTTCGCCGAGGCCGAGGCCGGGGCGCACTTCGTCTCATACAAGGTGATGACCTGCTTGAACTTCTGGCGCGCCGTGTCCGGGGCCTGCTCGTGGAGCATGTCGAGCGCGCGACGCGCCATGGCCACGGCCTCCTTGCACCGTCCGGACTGGAAGAACAGCGCGGCCTGGGTGTTCAGGATGCCGGCGTTTCCCGGCATCAGTCGCACCGCGCGCAGGGCCGGCGCCAGCCCCTGCTGGGGCTGCTGGATGCGCGCGTAGTACCAGGCGAGCTCGTTCTGGACGGAGGGACTGTCCGGCAGCAGCTCGGCGGCGCGCTTGCGGGCCTGCTCCTGTGGGGCGGACAGCTCCCCTTCGGCATCCAGCGCGTCGGCGAGCAGCGCCCACGCGAGGCCATCCTCCGGATGCGTCTCCACCAGCAGCCGCGCGAGCTTCAGCCGTTCAGGCTTGTCCAATCCCTCGGCCCGCAGTCGCTGCGCCTCCACGTGGGTGGGGTCCTCCTTCAGCGCCTGCGCCAGCTCCAGGTCCGTCTTGCGCTGGCGCTCCTCCGGGGAGGTGTCCCCTGGCGCCTGGGTGAAGAGCAGGGCCCGGATGACGTGCACGTCCGCGGGCGCGAGGTCGCGCGTCTGGGTTTGGGTGGGGACGGGCGGCAGGGGCTGGGTGGAGATGACGTAGCGCCCCAGCTGCACGTACTGGGTGACGGCCTCCTGGAAGCCGGTCGCTCCTTGGAAGGCGGCCGCGAAGGCTCGCTTCGGCTCCTCGCCCCGGGACAGCTGATCCTGGAAGGTGCCGAACCGGTCGCCGTGCTCATTGATGAGGTAATGCACCCACAGCCACGCGGAAGCGTAGTGGCGCTGGAGCTCCGCGGAGCTCTGCTGGGTCTGGCCGTCCCACTGCCACAGCTCGTCCAGCGTGAGCCAGCCGTGCTCGCGGACGTAGCGGAGCAGCGGCCGGCTGGCCTGACCCAGGACCACGTCGCGGTTGCTGGGCTTGATGGTGACGGTTTGCAGATACGAGGCGAGGCCTTCCGCCACCCAGCGGGGCTGGCGGGGCAGGGCGAAGGCGCTCAGGTAGTGCGCCATCTCATGCGCCTGGGTCTCCTTGTCACCAGGGGCGTCTGGCAACAGGTAGCCACCGCCGCCCGTCATCACCATCCGCGGCCCGTCCGGAGTCTGTCCCGCGAAGCCCGCGTACTGGCCTTGGGTGAACTCCTCCATGTCGCGGGGATTGCTCAGCAGGATGACGTCCACCGTGCCCGGAGGGTCGAAGTCCGGTCCCCAGGCCAGCAGCAGCGCCCTGCGGAACTCCTCCAGCTCCACGGCGGTCTGGGACGCCGCCTTCGGTTCCAGGTTCGTGCGCAGGCGGAAATGCGTGCTGCGGACCTCGCGCCAGGGTCGACCTCCCTCGGCCGGGCACAAGGCCCGGCTCGCCGCGCAGCCCGAGAACAACGTCAACGCCAGCCCCCAGATCCCCAATCGCAAGCTCATGCGCGCGGCTTCTGCCAGAACGCTCGGCTGAAGGACAGAGGCCTTGGGTGAACGCCCGGGGTGGACATGAAGTGGTTTCGATCTGGAGCGATCTCCCGTGCCCGCTTCAATCGGGCTTGACGGATGCAATCGCCGTGAACCAGGAAAAAGGGTTGGAACCTGGGTGAGGGGCGGGACGTACAACCAGCTCACGGATTTCCGTGAGCTGTCTCTCCTCGCTCGATGAGTCCCCATGATCCCCTGTCGTGCACCCCTCCTCCGCGCCGCGCTGCTCACAACGATGGCGGTCGCCACGCTCTCCGGCTGCGTCCCAGGTCTCGCGACGTCCAACCCGACCTACTTCACCGGCGGGAAGTGGACCCAACTGGACGGCCCCTATGCGCTCACCCCTCTGCTCGCCTGTGCCTACCCGGCGGATAACAACGAGAAGGTCAGCCGCAACATCGAGGACTACGTGGCGCCGGCGATCTGGAGCGCGTACGGCCAGGACGTCTCCCAGGCCAAGGTCAAGAGAATGAAGGGTGACAGCGAGTGGTGCGAGGCCCTCCAGAACATCGCCACCGACAATTTCAACGTCCCGCCGAGACTGAAGAAGGAGCTGGCTGAGTACGTGAAGCGGTCCGGAGCCAAGGGCGTGATCATCCCCGTCGCGAACCTGTTCCGCTCCCCGATCCAGAAGGAGATCCGGTCGGCGGACGGGACGCAGGTCGCGACCGTGGATACCGAGCGCTTCAGCGCCGATGGCACCGCGCTCTTCTATGTCCACTACATCAACGAGAGCGGAGAGCTGCTCTACACCGAGCGCGCGGGGAGCGCGGGCGTTGGGGGGTTCGACGACCAGCTCCATCACATGCGCGACAGCGCGGCGGCCGTGGCCAGGAGACTGGCGCAGAACGCGCCGCCCGTCGGCCTCCAGTAGCGCCACTCCCAACCCTGCGGCACCCGCACCGGTGGGCTGCTCGGCCTGGCTCCCCACGGGTGCGGGCCGGTGCCGCGGCCCGCTGGCTCGCGGCGCTCCGGGTGATTGAGCAGCGTGGTCGCGGCTGCTAACCTCACGCCCGCTTTCGTGCGCGGACACGGCGCACGCCGGAGCCAACAGGATGGGAAACTCCAAATCCGCAGATGAGTGAGCCGCGGCGACACGTCAACCGTTGCCGCGGCCATCTGCCCCAGCTCATCCCGGTCCCCGTGGAGTGGCAGAGCGCCGCCAGATGTTCCTCATTTGTGCGGATGCGATCGTGCCTGACCCGAAATCCTTGTCGTGGAATCACTCCGTGCCAGCAGCGCTGTGGCTGATGGCTCCCTTCGACCTCCTGGCCTCGCTGGCCATGGACATCTACCTGCCCGTGGTTCCGGCGATGGCCGGAATCCTTGATACCTCTCCCACCCTCATCCAGCTCACGCTGAGCCTTTACATGGCCGTGCTTGGGCTTGGACAGGTGGTGTTCGGTCCGGTCTCGGATCGCATCGGCCGGCGCCGGGTGTTGCTGGGCGGTGCGTTGTTGTTCGCGACCGCTTCGTTCCTGCTCGCGGGGACGTCCAACGCCGCGCTCTTCGTTGGCTTCCGGCTCCTGCAAGCGGTAGGGGCCTCCGCGGCCCTCGTCGCCACGTTCGCGACAGTCCGGGACGTGTACGCGGAGCGGCCCGAGAGCGCGGTCATCTACAGCTTGTTCAGCAGCATGCTGGCCTTCGTTCCGGCGCTCGGTCCGGTCGCCGGGGCCTTGCTCGCGAAACACTTCGGATGGCGAGCCATCTTCATCACGCTCGGCGTCCTGGCGACGGCGGCGATGCTGAATGCCTTGCCAAGGTGGCACGAGACGCGTCCGGCCGGCGGGCCTCACCGTGGGGCCGCGTTCAAGCCCATCCTGCGCAGCGCCACGTTCTGGACGTACACCCTGGGCTTCAGCGCGGCGATGGGGGCCTTCTTCGTGTTCTTCTCCACCGCGCCCCGGGTCCTCATGGGGCAGGCTGGCTTCTCGGCGTTCGGGTTCAGCCTTGCCTTCGCCACCGCCGCGCTCGCGATGATCGTGACGACGCGCTTCGCGAAGCGTTTCGTGGCCCGCTGGGGGCTGGCGGGGAGCCTCACCCGAGGGATGCTCCTGTTGTTGCTGGGCGCCGCGATGCTGGCCGCCGGACAGCTCCTCGCGGCCCCGTCATTCTGGACATTCATCGTGCCGATGTGGGTCATCGCGGCGGGCATCGTGTTCGCCGCCTCCGTCACCGCCAATGGCGCACTCCAGGCCTTCGGCGCCGTGGCGGGGACGGCCGTCGCGCTCTACTTCTGCGTCCAGAGCCTCATCGTCGGGGTCCTGGGGACGCTGATGATCGTCATGCTCGACGGTGACACCGCCTGGCCCTTGGTGGGATACGCATCGTTGATGGCATTGATGACGTTGACCTCCCTGCTGTTCCTCGGCGTCCGTCAGCGGGCACCCGAGTCAGCCGAGCCGCCCAAGGCCAGCTGAGGCTTGGGCGTTCGCGGAGTCAGGCCGCTCCGGAAGGCATTCCCTTCCGGCGCGGCGCCATGCGGCGTTTCGCCGCGGTTCGACGTCATCGTTGGCTGCGTTTGCCCGGTGAATGGGCAGTCAAGTGCATGGTAGAGAGGCGCCCATGAACCTCTCGCGATGGTCGATGACGTGCCTGGGTGTTTCGTTGCTGCTGGGGGCTGGTTGTGGCGGGAGCCGGAGCAACTCCAAGGTCGACCTGTCCCAGATGGGACCATCCATCAATGCCAAGCGCTATGCGAACCTGGAGAAGATCGCCGCCAGGGATCTCAAGTGTGCCGCGGAGCTGACGCCGAACTATCTCGGGGAGAATCAGTATCAGATGCGCGGTTGTGGCTCTGAAGGGGTCTACGAGCTGCGCTGCCGGATGGGCCAGTGCACCTGGATTCCCGACGTGAGGTTCCGCGCGGAGTTCGACCTGTCGTGTGAGCGGACGAACCTCACGGTGTCCAAGTTGGACCCGGTGACGGTGGGAGTCACCGGCTGCGGAATGCGGGGAACCTACAGGGCGATTCGGGCGGGGCATGGCTTCTCCTGGGTGCTCAATTCCCCTGTGACCCAGGTGATGGAGGCCGCGCCCGCGGTGGCTCCCACTGACAGCGCGACGCCCACGGAGTGACGGGATGGGGTGCTGATGAGATCATCCGCGCGGCGAATGGGGCGAGGCGTCGCGCTCGTATTCCCTCGGTGGATTCCATAGGCTGCCTCGATGATTCCAGCTGGGCTGATTGTCTTCCTCGTGGCGGCGGCGGCCGAGCCGGAGCCGGCGGTGTTGGAGCAGCGGGCTGCTCGATTTCTGCAGACGCAGGCCGCGGCGGCAGGGCAACCCGAGCCGGTGCTGGATGAGGTGCTCGTCCGGGCCGCGAGGCGTCTGGCGAAGCGGGCGCTGGGCGCCGGGGCGGCGCGGGCTCCTGATGCGCTGACGGCAACGGATGCCATCAGCGAGGAAGGCGGCGCCGACATCGTGGTCTCCACCGTGGCGGTGCATGCGGGAGTTCCCTCCCATGCGCTCGAGCTCCTTCAAGAGAACCCGGAGCTGCGCAAGGCTGGAGGCACGCACCTGGGCGTAGGGGTGGCCCTCGAGGGTTCGCAGGTGGCCCTCGTCGTGATGAAGACGGACCGTCGGGTCCAGCTCGAACGCTTTCCCCGGGCCCTGTCGGCCTCCGACCAGGGCGTGCGCCTGTGTGGTGAGCTGCTGCCTCCGCTGAGCGCACCGAACGTCGACGTCTCCCGTCCGGATGGAACGGTGACCCGGATGAAGCTGCTTCCGGCCCGCACGGCGCCCTCTGGCCGAGAGGTCCAGGGGGTCGGCTTCGTGCGGCAGCGCGACCTGCCGGCCCCCACCGAAACGCGGTCCTTCTGCGTGGAGCCGCGGTTCTCCCAGCCGGGCGTCCACACCGTGACGGTGACGGGAGGGGACGGCCCACGCCTCAACGTTGGCGGCGTCTTCCGGGTCCGGGTGGGCGCGTCGGCTCCGGCCCCCGCGGAACCTGCGGGACTGGCCGAGGCCCGCCTCGGGATGCAGGCCCGCATCAATGCGTTGCGCTCCGCGGCCGGGCTCGTGCCCGTGAAGCGCGACGGGCTCGTGGAGCGAGTGGCACAGGCCTACGCGGACCGGATGGTGAGGGAGGGCTTCTTCGGCATCGAGGCACCGGACGGCACTTCGGCGCGCGACCGCCTGCCTGACGACAACCCCACGTGTGACTACGTCCCGCAGGATGCCAGCGTGGACCAGCGCCGCAACGTCGATCTGTCCGCGATGTGCGACGCCCGCGAGACGGATCCGCTGTGGGGTGGGCAGAACGTGGGCTGGGGCGCCGGCGCGCTCGCGGCGCACTTCAGCCTCGAGACCACCGCCGAGGCCCGCCGCAACCTCCTGGAGCCCGCGATGCGCTTCGCGGGAGTGGGGCTCGCGTGGCGGGAGGTCGAGGGGCGGCGCGAAGCGCTCGTGGTGGAAGTGCTGACCCGGCGTCCGCTGGACTCCATGAAGGGCGGCGCGGCCACGCCCGAAGCCCTCTCCTACCGGCTGCTGGCGAGGCTGCGGCCCGCCACCCTCCGCGCGCTGAAGCCCAACGCCGTCCTGGCGAAGCTCGCGGCGGAGGTGGCTCGGAGCAGCCAGCCTCCCGGAGAAGTCACCGACCCGGCGCTGTACGAGCGGGCGCTGAAGGCCCTCCCCGGCGCCGAGTCGGTGGCCATTGAAGTGCATGCGGTCGATGACCCCCTGGGGCTGCCGCGCTCGCCCTGGTTGATGGATGCGAGCCTGACGCACGTCGGTGTGGGCGCCCAGCCCGCGGGCGTGCCCGGTGGCGGACCGAACGCCGCCCGGGTGGCCATCATCTACGCCAGGGTCCCTGCACCACAGCGGTAGCCCTACGACAGGCTCGAGGGCTTCCTCTCAAAGGTGCCGGGGCTCACCGCGCGCGGTGCCTGCAACGACCACGACGACCTGCTCTTCGCCGTCCAGTAGCACCCGCACCGGTGGGGACGCCGCGCTCGCGCCCCCGCCGGTGTAGCGCCGGTATCACTGAGGCCCTCAGGTCCGAGCGTCCAGCGCCTCCAGGCAGGCCTTCACCTTCGCCGCGAGGCTCTGCACGTGCGGGGGCTTGAGCAGGGTCATGTGGTTGCCGTCGATGGCGTGAACATCCACGCCGCCCTGGGCCAGCCTGCCCCAGCCCCAGCTGGGGTCGCGGCCATGCAGCGCGGAGTCCGCCCGTGTGCGGAAGAGCGTGACCCGCCCCGTGTACGGCCTGGGCTTGTAGCGGAACACCGCGGCGCTGTTCATCGCGTACGCGTTCAAGAGCGGGCGTAGGCTCGGCGTCTGCTCGGCTCCGGCCTGGAAGTCGGAGGAGCCCGCTCGCATCTCACGCAGGGTCGAGCGCACTCCGCGCACCCGGGTCTGGACCCAATCCGGAACCGCGGCGAAGCGGCTGCGCGACGTCTCCGCGCTTCCCTGGGCCTTCGGGGGCGTCCGCTGCTCCCGCAGGTAGACATAGTCAGACGCCAGACTCCAGATGTCGCGCGCCACGGAGTACCCGAAGCGCGAGTAGGTCGTCACCGTGCCCGCGCCCGGTGCCCAGGTGTCGAAGAGCCCGAGGAAGCGGACCTCCTGCCCCTGCTCGGTGAGCTGACGCGCCATCTCGTACGCGGCCATGCTTCCGAAGGACCAGCCGCCCAGGAAGTAGGGGCCCGTGGGCTGTACCTCTCGGAGCCGCTGCACGTAGTAGGCGGCGATGTCCTCCATGGTCCGCTGCGGGATGAGCGCCCCGCTGTCCTCGAAGGACTGGATGCCGAACATGGGCCGGTCGAGCTGCAACGCCGCGGACAGCTCGTAGTACGGGAAGATCACCCCGAGGATGGGGTGGACGAGGAAGAAGGGCTCCCGGTGGCCCTTCACCCGGATGGGGACGACGGGAGGGACGGCGCGGCCCAGCGGGGCCTGGCCGCCGACGCCTTGCTTCTGCTTGAGGAGCTGCTCGAGCAGCTGTCGTTTGACCGGGGACAAGCTCTCCGGGGTCTTGGCGGGGTTGTTCATGGGCTTCACCGGGTCAGGCGAGGGGGACGTGCGGCGCCGGTGGCGGGCTGCTGCTGGCCCTGGAGGTGCTGGAGCAGCGCCCCCGCCTCCTCGTCCGAGAGGTGAGAGATGCTCTCGAGCAGCTTCTCCGGCTCGTCGCCCAGCTGCATCTGCAGGATGGCGAGTGACATCGCCGCCACTGTCTCGTTCTCCATCAGCGTCTGGATGGAGATGTCCACGTGGAAGGCGTCTCGCAGCCGGTGGATGAGCTGCGCGGCGATCAGCGAGTGGCCGCCCAGCTCGAAGAAGTTGTCATGGACGCCGACCTGGTTCACGCGCAGCAGCTGGGCCCAGATGCCCGCGACCGTCTCTTCGATGGCGGTGCGGGGCGCGGTGTGGCGCCGCTCCGGGGAACGCGCGGCCGCGCTCGGTGCTGGCAGCGCCTTGCGGTCCACCTTCCCGTTGGGCGTCAGGGGCAGGGCGTCCAGCACCACGAAGTCGGTGGGCACCATGTACGGTGGGAGCTGCTCCTTGAGGAAGCTCCGCAGGTTCGCCGCGTTGAGCTCCGCCTGTCCCAGCGCGAGCGGCATCAGGGCGGCCGTGCCCTGCGGCCCCCGGCGGGTGCGCAGCCCCGGCTGGAAGGCGTAGAGCATGTAGATGAAGACCCCGGGTTGCCGCGCGTCCGCCTCGATGATGACCGCGTCATCCACCTCCAGCTCGTAGCCCCGGGCCTTCAGCAGCTCGCTGGCCTCCTGCAGCAGCTCCTTGCTGTGCACCTCGAGGGCGAGCTGACCGATCTTCGGCCAGTCCTCGTCCCGGATGCCGCGCAGCACGTACATCTCACTGCGCTCCACGTCGATCTTCAGCAGGTCGATGCGCGTGATGCCGTGCTCGCGGATGACGTCCGACAAGGGGATGAGCGGGCAGGGGAAGGTCTGCGCGCGGTAGCGCTCCTCGAGCAGCGCGTCGATCTGCTCCTCCGTGAGCTGGCTGGCCGCGCGCTCCTGGGGATCCAGGTAGTGCAGGAACATGGAGCGCGCTTCCTGGCGATCCGCCTCCACGTCCGCGAAGCGCCCGGAGAGGCCGGACATGAGCGGGTAGAACGTGAACTCCGCCGTCTCGCGCTTGTCCGACACGCCTCGGTTGAACAGCTTGACGTCCAGCCCGTGCGCCTCGACGTTGGCCTTCAGCAGCTCGAACGTGGGCGGGATGGGTTCGAAGGCGTAGAGCGTCGGGTTGCGGCACTGCTGGCTCGCGAAGAGCGTGAACAGGCCGATGTTCGCGCCCACGTCGAAGATGACGTCCCCGTCCCGGTACGTGAGCCCGTGCTTCAGGTAGACCTGATCGCCGAAGACCTCCTTGGCGATGCCGGCGGTCTGGTGGGCCGTGTGGTGGAACACCGTCATCCCGTTGGGGAGCCGGTGGCGCGGACGGGCGTCGGGCGCGCCGCCGGGGCGCTCGGGGCTTGGGGGCCGCGCGCTGGCGGACGGGACGAGGTACGCCACGAGCCGCGTGTCGCCCGGGACGTCCTCGCGCGCCACGACCACGCTCTCCCGGACTCCCGGGTGGCGCTGGAGCGCCGTCTCGACCTCGCCCGGTTCGATGCGGAAGCCGCGCACCTTCACCTGATGGTCGGCCCGGCTCAGGAACTCCAGGGTGCCGTCAGGGCGGTACCTCACGAGGTCCCCGGTGCGGTAGAGGCGCGCCGCCGGATCGCTGGCGAAGGGGTCGGTGATGAAGCGCTCGGCCGTGAGCGCGGGTTGGCCCAGGTAGCCGCGCGCCACGCCCGCTCCACCGATGTAGAGCTCGCCCGGCGTTCCGGCTGGCACGGGCTGAAGCCGTGGATCCAGCACGTAGACCTGGGTGTTGGCGATGGGCCGGCCGATGGAGACGGGGCCGTTCAACGCCTGGAGTGACCAGGTCGTCGACCAGATGGTCGTCTCCGTGGGGCCGTACATGTTGAGGACGCGGCCCGGGACGAGCTCTCGCAGCTGCCGGGCCAGGGTCAGGGGGAGCGCCTCGCCCCCCACGAGCAGGGTGTTCAGGGCGCGGAGGCTGTCGGCGCCTCGCGGGTCCAGGGTGATCATCCGCGCCAGCGAGGGCGTGCACTGCAGGTGGGTGACGCCGTGGCGGAGGATCTGCGCGGGGATGGAGAAGTCCGGGCGCGCGTCCTCGGAGGCGGCGCGGCTGCGCTCCCGGAGGGTGTTCAGCTGCTCGAGCCCCTTCAGGACCGTGCCCGGGTCGATGCCGAAGTCGATGAGGCACGCCACCTCATCCACCCCCAGCTCCTCGAGCTGTTCAATCATCGCGTGGCAGCTCTCCGGTGTGCCGAAGAGGCCGCTCTGTTCGAAGTAGCGGTCGAACGCACGCGAGAGCAGCGCGTCCAGGTCCTTTTCGCCGAGCCGCTGGGCGTCCTCGCCCTGGCCGAGGCTCTGCGCGAGCCGCTTCATCAGGTCGAACGAGGTCCGCAGGTAGTCGAGGAAGGGGCCCCTCACGGTGTCGCGGACGCTGTCGCGGTCCGCGCCCACGAAGGTGTGCATCATCAAGGTGATGTGGCCGCCCCCGGGGCCATGACCGTGGCGCTCCCAGGCCTCGCGGTACACCCTGAACTTGTCGCGCAGCTGCTCCAGGCTCTGGCCGAGCAGGTGGGTGAGGATGTTGGCCCCGAGCCGGCCCGCGAGCTCGAAGGTCTCCGGGTTGCCCGCCGCCGTCAGCCAGATGGGCAGCCGTGGCTGGAGGGGCTTGGGCCGCAGCGTCACCTCCACGTCCGCGCCGTTGGGGTCCTTCAGGTGCAGCGCCCCTCCGCTCCACAGCTCGCGGAGGGTCTGGAGGCCCTGGACCATCACCTGCTTGCGGTCCGCGTAGTTTTCGGGAGCCAGGACGAAGTCGTTGGCCTGCCAGCCGGTGGCGAGGGAGATGCCTGCGCGGCCCTGGCTCAGGTTGTCCACGACCGACCAGTCCTCCGCGACGCGGATGGGGTTGTGGAGCGGGAGCACGATGCTCCCGGCGCGGATCCGCACGTGCTGGGTGAGGGTCGCCAGCGCCGCCGCGAGCACCGAGGGGTTGGGGTACAGGCCGCCGAAGTCGTGGAAGTGACGCTCCGGCGTCCACACCGCGGAGAAGCCGTGGGTGTCGGCGAACTTCACGGCGTCGAGCAGCAGCCGGTACTTGTCCTGCTGCTGCGTGCGGTGCTCCGAGTTGGCGAAGAAGAAGAGGCTGAAGTCGAGATCGCGTGCGCGTGCGGCGGGCCGGCGGGGGGCATGTGGCGCGGCGAAGAAGCTCTCCGTGTCGCCCTGGATGACGACGCGGTCGCCGCGCGTGAGGGGCCACAGCAGTTCGAGGATGGAGATGTCGAACGACAGCGTGGTGACGGCCAGCCAGGTGCCGCGCGGCTCGCCGCCGAGCTGCTGGTCCATCGCGGTGAAGAAGTTGAGGGCCTGCCGGTGTTCGATCATCACCCCCTTGGGGCGTCCGGTGGAGCCCGAGGTGTAGATGACATAGGCCAGGTGGTGCGGCCCGCTCAGGGACTCGGGAGGCGCCTCTGGGTGGCGGGAGAGCTCCGCCGCCTCCGTGTCGAGGCACACCACGTGGGGCGCGGCCGGCAGGCGCTCGCGCAGCCGCGCCTGCGTCACCAGCACCGAGGCGCGGGCGTCCGAGGCGATGGTGGACAGGCGATCCGCGGGGAAGGAGGGATCCAACGGCAGCCAGGCGCCACCGGCCTTGAGGATGCCCAGGACTCCCACGATCATTTCGAGCGAGCGCTCGGTGCACAGCGCGACCGGCTGATCCGCCTTCACGCCCAGCGCGCGCAGGTGGTGGGCGAGCTGGTTGGCCCGGACGTCGAGCTCCCGGTAGGTGAGCCGCTGATCCTCGAAGATGAGCGCGACCGCGTCGGGCGTCCGGGCCACCTGGGCCTCGATGCGCGCGTGGAGGTTCCGGTCGGCGGGCAGCGGGACCCGGGTCTCGTTCCGGGACACCACCAGCTCGTGTCGCTCCTCCTGGGTGAGCAGGGGCAGGGTGGACAGGGGTTGATCCGGCGCGGCCGTCGCGGACTCCAGCAGCCGCTCCAGGTGCCCCACCATCCGCGCCGCCGTGGCGGGCTCGAACAGGTCGGTGTTGTACTTGAGCACGCCGAAGACGGCCTCCCGAGCTTCGATCATCTCGAGCGCGAGGTCGAACTGCCCCTCCTGCTGCGGCAGGAACAGGGGCTCCACCTGGAGCCCGCCCAGCTCCTCCCGCAGGCCTGGCTCACCCGGGGTCAACAGCCGCACCACGCGCTGCGAGGTGGACTGCGGCCGCTGGAACATGAAGGCCGCCTGGAAGAGGGCGGTGCGGCTCTTGTCGCGCTCCGGCTGCAGCCGCTCGACGAGCAGCGCGAAGGGGAAGTCCTGGTGCTCCAGCGCCTCCAGCACCGTCTTGCGCAGCTGCCCCACCAGGGCCCGGAAGGAGGGGCTGCCGGACAGGTCCCCGCGCAGGACGACCGGGTTGATGAAGTTGCCCACGGTGCTGGCGAAGCGGCTCTCGCCACGGGCGCTGCCCGCCGTCGGCGAGCCCACGAGGATGTCGTCCTGGCCGCTGTAGCGGTGCAGGAGCGCTTGATAGGCGGCGAGCAGCACGACGAAGAGCGTCGTCCCCTCCGCCTGGGCCAGCGCCTTGAGCCGCGCGGTCAGCTCGGGCTTGAGCTTCAGCCCCTGGGAGGCCCCGTGGTGACGGTGCACGGGGGGGCGGGGATGATCCGTGGGCAGGTTCAGCGCGGGCAGGCTCCCCGCGAGCTTCTGCTTCCAGTACTGCCAGAGCCGTTCGCCGGTGGGGCCCGACAGCAGCTCGGCCTGCCAGCGGGCGAAGTCGGCGTAGGTGGCCGCCGCCGCCGGGAGCGTCACCTGGGTGTTGGCCCGCAGGGCGGGGTAGAGCCGGTGCAGCTCCTCCACCAGCATCCACAGCGACCAGCCGTCGAACACCAGGTGGTGCACGTTCAAGAGGAGCGCGTGGTCCTGCTCGGAGCGGGAGAAGAGGTGCGCGCGGAACAGCGGCCCCGCCTGGACGTCGAACGGCTGGCGATAGGCCTCCAGCAGCTGGCGCTCCACCTCCTCCCACGTCGCGCCGCTGGCGTTGACGTGCTCGAAGTGCGCCTCGCGGTGCCCGGCCACCTCCTGAAGGGGCTCTCCGTCGCGGACCGGCAGGCTGGTGCGCAGGGCGGGGTGGCGATCCACGAGCGCTTGCAGGGTCCGGCGCAGGGCCGTGACGTCCACGGCGGAGTGGATGCGGGCGCTGAACGCCACGTTGTAGGCCGCGCTCTTCGGTGCGAGCTGGTGCACGAACCAGAGGCTCTTCTGGTTGTAGGACAGCGGATGCGTGGCGCGCGTGCGGGACGCCTCCTGCCGCAGGAGCCGCTCCAGGAAGGAGCGTTTTTCATCGGCGGAGAGGCCCTCCAGGGGGGGACGATTCGTGCTCATGTCGTGGGGTCGCTTTCCTGCGTCTGCCGGGCCAGGAGGGACTTGAGCAGCTCCTCCACACCCGCATCGCTCAGTTCGTTCAGTCCTGCCAGGGTCTGTCCCAGGTCCTTCGGGGCCGGCTCGAGTGCTGGCGCGGCGGGGCGCGGCTCGTCACGCGCGGGCCCTGCGCCGCTGGGGGCTGGGGCCTCGGGTAGCCGCGCGAGCACCCGCGCCGCGAGCGTCGTCACGTCACCCGCCTCCAGGAAGTCCACCAGCGCGACGTCGATCTCCAGCTCGCTCTTCACCCGGCTGCGCAGCTCGAAAGCCATCAGCGAGTCCAGGCCGAGGCTGCTCAGCGGCTGCTCCACATCGAGCTGGCCGGGCTGAAGCATCAAGGCCCTCGCGACCTGCGCCTGGAGGTACCCGACGAGCAGCTGCTGGCGTTCACCCGCCGGGGTGTCTCGGAGTCGCCGCAGCGTGGCCGAGCCTCGCTCCTCGGCCCGTGGCGCCGCGACGGGCGCCGCGTCGTCGAGCTCCGCCAGGAGTGGCCGCTGCTTGCGGACGTTGTAGAGGGGCTTGAAGCGCGACCAGTCCACCCTGGCCACCGTGGCCTGGACCGCGCCCGTGCCCACCAGATGCGCCATCGCGGTGAAGCCCTGCTCCGGTGTCAGCGCCTCCAGGCCGGTCTGCTTCAGCCACTGGTCGAACCCGGCGTCGACCATTCCGCCTCCGGCCAGCAGGCCCCAGTTGACGGTCAGCGCGGGCAGCCCCTGGGCATGTCGGTCGTGCGCCAGCGCATCCAGGAACTGGTTCGCCGCCGCGTAGTGGACCTGACCCCGGCTCCCCCAGATGGAGCTGGCCGACGAGAAGGCGATGAAGAAGTCCAGCGGCTGCTTCCGGGTGAGCCGGTGCAGCACCCAGGCCCCCGCCACCTTGGGGTGCAAGGTCGCGGTGAGCCCTTCGGCGGAGGCCTCCTGCACGTCGCGGTAGCCCTCGCCCGTCACCCCCGCGGCGTGGATCACGCCTCGCAGGGGAGGCAGCGTCGCCCCCAGCTCCTCGATGAGGCGCCCCATGCGGGTGGCATCCCCCACGTCGGCCTGCTCGACCCGCACCGTGGCGCCGGCGGCCTCCAGCGCCTGGATGGCGTCGAGGCGCCGCCGCAGGTCCGTGGGGAGGTCCGCGTCCGTCCGGCGCTCCCGGGTGGGAAGCCCACCGCGCCCCACCAGCACCAGATGGCGAGCCCCCTGGGCCACCATCCACTGGGCGAGCCGCAGCCCGAGGAACCCCAGGCCTCCCGTGATGAGGTAGGTGGCCTGGGCATGGAGGGTGAGCGCCGGGGCGGCCGTGGCGTTGGCGCGAGTGAGCCGCGCGCCGTGGCGCATGCCCTCGCGCCACGCGATGAGCTCCTCGTCCTCTGGCTCCCAGAGCTCGCCCAGCAGGGTCTCGGCGTTCTCCTGAGGGCTTGAAGCCGGAGACAGGTCGATGAGGCCTCCCCAGAGCTGGGGCTCCTCCAGCGCGAGCACCCGGCCCATCCCCCACAGCGGTGCCTGGGTGACGGCGACCGGGTGGGGGCCCCCGACGGCCTGCGCGCCGCGCGTCACGGCCCACACCGACGTGGACTCCTTGCGGCGTGCCAGGGCCTGCGTCAGGTGCAGCAGACCGAGGCTCCCGTGGCGGGCGGCCCCTTCCACCGCTGCGGTCTCCTCCGCCGTCACGCCGCGCTCGCCCGCGCTCGCCTCCAGCTCCCGGGCGTCGCGGACATCCAGGCTCCACAGATGCACGACGCGATGCAGGGGCGGCTGGCCCGGCTGGCGAACGGCCTCCAGCAGGCGGTCGAAGTCCCGCGGAAGGGCAGGGTCCACCCGGAGCACCCCTGGCTCCTCGGGCAGGTCCGGGTCGGCCGGGCGGACGAGGATGCAGGAGGCCCCGCGCGCACGGAGCGCGTCCGCCAGCCGGTGGCCGGTGCCCTGGGCGTCCGCGAGGATGAGCCAGGGGCCCGTGGCCTCGCGCGGGGGCGTGGAGGCGCGCGCCGCGCGGGCCAGCACGACCGCCTGCTGCGAGGGCTCATCGCCGCCGGGCAGCTTGGGGGCGAGGCTCGCGACGTCGGGGAAGCCACTCTGTCGCAGCAGGGACTCCCAGCGGTGGGTCGCCAGCAGTGGGTGGTCTGGTCGCAGCTCCACGTCGGTGAAGCGCCACCAACCCGGGGTCAGGCCGAAGGTCAGGTCCAGCCAGCGCACCGGCGCGGTGCCCTCGAGGAGCACGAGGAGACCTCCCGGCGCCAGCAGCCGCCGGAGGTGCTCCAGCGTCCGCTGGAGATCGCTGGTCGCGTGAAGCACGTTGGCCGCCACGATGAGGTCGTGGCGGTGCGGCTCGAAGCCCTGCGCGGCGGGCTCTCGCTCGATGTCGAGCACCCGGTAGTCGACGAACGCCCACTCCTGGAGCTGGGCCTTCGCCTTGGCGACGAGCAGCGGGGAGACGTCCGTGAAGCGGTAGTCCGTCCGGTGCGCCGGGAGGATGGGGAGGACGTGGCGGGAGGTGCCGCCCGTGCCTCCGCCCACTTCCAGCACACGGAGCCGGCGCCCGCCGGGGAGCGCCTGAACGGCCTCCGCGATGGCGCGCTGGACCAGGGTGTTCATCGCCCGTGCGCCCGGCGTGTCGGTGTAGATGGCCGCGGTCGTGGTGTCGTCCTCGGGGAAGAGGAGCGACAGGGGATCCCGCCGTCCCCGGAGCACGTCGGACAGCTGGGTCCCGCAGCGGTCGAGCAAGGTCAGCTCGGCCTTGATGGCGTGGGCGCTGGCCTGGAGTTCGAGCACCCGGCTGCGCACGTCGGGCATGGGCGTCGCGGTGATGACCTCCCAGCCCGTTCCCACGCGGCGCAGGACGCCGTCCTCGGTGAGCATGTCGAGGAGGCGGCTCAGCAGCCGGTGGTATTGCCGGGTCACGCCAGCGCGCTCCGCGAGGGCCTCCAGGGTCAGGTGTTCGCCGGGCCGGAGCGTCACGTCCAGCCGCGAGAGCGCCTGGAGCACGTACGCGCCGGACAGCGGTTCCAGCTTCCGCAGTTGCTCCGCGTAGACGCGGAAGTCCTCCTCGGCGAAGAGCGCGTTCACCTGGGGCGTGAGCCGTTCGGAGAGTGCCTGGGGATCCGGCAGAAAGTCCGGAGGAGGCTGGTGGCGGCGCTCGCGGGGACGCCAGGTGAGCTCGTAGAGGCTCTGCGCGAGGGCTGGCGTGAGCGCGGTGCCCAGCAGGGCCCGCACGTCCACGCGCTTGAGCATCATGCCCTCCACGGTGGCGACCCGCTCGCCCTCCTCGGAGAGCAGCGTCAGGTCCACGGTGTGCGTCAGCCGCCCCGTATCGAGCACGGGGCGGACGCGCGCGTGGCTCCAGAGCACGGGGCCTGGGCTCCGGTGGACGCGCAGGCGCTCGAAGCCCACCGGCAGGTACGGCTCGTTCCGGCCGTCGTCCTCGAAGGCGGAGGCCAGCACCTGAAGGCAGCCGTCCAGGAGCACCGGGTGGAGCACGTACCCCTCCGACCCTGGTGCTCCGCCGTCCGGGAAGCGGACGCGGGCCAGCGCTTCATGAGGGCGCCTCCAGAGCCGTTCAATGCCCTGGAAGGCCGGCCCATAGTCGACCCCGTGTTCCCGCGCGGTCCGGTAATACGCTTCGGGCGCGAGCTCGTCGCAGAGCGCGGCCTGGAGCGCGGGCAGGTCCACGCCGGGCAGGGCGTCGCCCGCCTCGCGGAGGCGCACGGTCCCGGACGCATGGAGCGTCCATTCCACGTCTTGCGCTCCCTCCGGCGCGGAGAGGATGCGGAAGCCGAGCGAGCCTCCCTCCGGAGGTGACAGCACGGTCTGGACGGCCCGGGTCGTGCCCTGAGGGAGGACCATGGCGTGCTGGATGAGCACGTCCTGCAACACCAGCTCGGAGGAGCCCAGGAGCGCCCCTCCGGCCGCGAGCGCCATGTCGAGATACGCGGCGGCGGGGACCACCGCCTGATCAAAGACGCGGTGGTACCGCAGGTAGGCCGGGGCGTCCTCGCTCAGCCGCGCCTCGTATTGGATCTCCCGCAGGGCCGAGCGCAGCCGCGCTCCGACCAGCGGATGCAGGGTGGGGCCCGCGGGCCGGGCTGGGGACACGTTGGAGACACTGGGCGCGGCGTCCGGCGCGGCCTCTCCAAGCCCGTCGAGCCAATAGCGCTGGCGCTGCCACGGGTAGGTCGGGAGGGTGACGCGGCGCCGCGCGAAGTCCTGGTCGAAGCCGGACCAGGAGATGGGGGCGCCGAGGACGTAGAGCCTGCCGAGCGCGTCGAGCAGGGCCTGCCACTCCTGCCCGTTGGCGCGCAGGCTCGGCAGCCAGGTGCCGGCGTCGGGAGGAACGCAGTCGCGTCCCAGTCCCAGCAGGGTCGCCTTGGGGCCGATCTCCACGAAGACGCCGCAGCCTTCGGCGTGCAGGGTCCGCATGCCCTGGGCGAAGTCCACCGGCGCGAGGACGTGCCGGCACCAGTAGTCAGCCGTGGCCACTTCGTCGCCCGCGAGTCCGCCGGTCACGTTGGAGATGAGCGGCAGGGTCGGGGGGGCGTACGTCACCTGCCGGGCCGCCTGCTCGAAGTCGGCCAGCATGGGCTGCATCAGCGGCGAGTGGAACGCGTGAGAGACCTTGAGCGGCGTCACGCTGATTCCCTGGGCCTTCAGCGCGGCGCTGGCCTCGCGGATGGCCGCCTGGGTCCCGGAGAGGACGACGCTGCGGGGGCCATTGCGGGCCGCGAGGGACAGCGCGGAGGCGTGTGTCGCGAGCAGTGGCGCGACCTGCTCCTCCTCCGCCATCACCGCGAGCATCTCCCCGCCTGGGGGCAGCCGCTGCATCAGCCGCCCCCGCGCGCAGATGAGCTTCAGGCCGTCCTCGAAGCTGAAGACCCCGGCCACGCAGGCCGCGGCGTACTCGCCGACGCTGTGCCCCATCACCATGGATGGCTCGACGCCGAACTCGCGCCAGAGCTGGGCCAGGGCGTACTCGAGCGCGAACAGCGCGGGCTGGGTGTAGCCGGTCTCGTCCAGCGCCCCGTCACCGCTCGGCGCGAAGAGCGCGTCGAGCAACGGGCGCTCGAGGTGGGGCCGCACGACCTCCGCGCACGTGTCGAGGATCCGGCGGAATGCGGGCTGCGTCTCGTAGAGCTGCCGCCCCATCCCGGTGTACTGCGAGCCCTGGCCGGAGAAGAGGAAGGCGAGGCGGGGCCGGCCGGTGGTCCGCGCCTGCCCAGTGAAGAGGCCCGCGGACTCCTGGCCCGCGCGGAACGCTGACAGCAGCTCGCGCGCCTGCTCCCGCGAGCTGGCCACGAGCGCCAGCCGGTGGGCGTGGTGCGAGCGGCCGGCCGCCGCGGTGAAGCAGATGTCCGCGAGCCGCGCGTCCGTTGTGTCCAGGTGCGCCTCGAACCGGCTCGCCTGCTGCTCCAGCGCCTGGGGCGTGCGCCCCGAGAGCACCAGCACATGCATCGGCCGCTCCATGGCCGTCTCCAACGCCTCGACGGGCGGCGCCTCCTCCAGCACCACGTGGGCGTTGGTGCCGCTGAAGCCGAAGGAGCTGACCCCCGCCCTGCGCGCGCCCTCCCGGATGGGCCAGGCCCTGGGCGTGGTGGGCACCTCCACGGGCAGCCGCTCCCAGGGGATGTGCGGGCTGGGGTTCTTGAAGTTCAGGTGGGGCGGGTGCTCACGGTGCTGGAGCGCGAGCACCACCTTGATGATGCCCGCGATGCCCGCCGCGCCCTCCAGGTGGCCCAGGTTGGTCTTCGCCGAGCCAATCAGCAGCGGGCCCCCGGTGCGGCCCGGGCCGAAGACCGCTCCGAGCGCGCCGACCTCGATCGGATCCCCCAGGGAGGTGCCCGTGCCGTGCGCCTCCACGTAGTCAATCTCTTGAGGCGTGAGGCCTCCGCGGGCCAGGGCCTGCCGGATGACGGCCTCCTGTGAGGGGCCGCTGGGCACGGTGAGGCCTCCGCTCGGGCCGTCCTGGTTGACGCTCGAGCCGCGGATGAGCGCGAGGATGGGGTCGCCCGCCGCCCGCGCGTCACTCAGCCGCTTGAGGACGATCATCCCGCAGCCCTCGCCTCGGACGAAGCCGTCCGCGGCGGCGTCGAAGGTCTTGCAGCGCCCATCCGGCGCCAGCATGCGGGCCTTGCAGAAGGTGATGCCCACCTGCGGGGCGAAGATGACGTTCACGCCACCGGCGAGCGCGAGGTCGCACTCCCGGTTCCGCAGGCTCTGGCAGGCGAGGTGGACGGTGACCAGCGACGAGGAGCACGCGGTGTCCACCGTCATGCTCGGCCCCGTCAGCCCCAGCGCGAACGAGAGCCGACCAGAGGCCACGCTGAGCGCACCGCCGGTGCCGAAGTACGCGTCGATCCGCGCCGGGGGGACCTTCCCCAGCGAGGTGGCGTGCTCGAAGTTGCTCACGCCCAGGAACGTCCCCGTCTGGGTGCCATAGAGGCGTTCGGGGGGAATCCCGGCCCGCTCCAGCGCCTCCCAGGTGACCTCCAGCAACAGGCGCTGCTGGGGATCCAGGCTGTTCGCCTCGCGAGGCGAGATCCCGAAGAACCGCGGATCAAACCCATCCACCGGTCCCAGGAAGCCGCCGAAGCGCGTGTACATCTTCCCCGGGGCGTCCGGATCCGGGTCGTACCAGGCATCCACGTCCCAGCGATCCGGTGGCACCTCGACGATGCCGCTGCCGCCGTCGCGCAGCAGTCGCCAGTACCGCTCGGGGGTGTCCGCGCCGCCAGGGAAACGGCACCCGAGTCCGATGATGGCGATGGGCTCGCGTCGGGCGGCCTCCGCGGCGTCGAGCTGGCCTTGCAGCCGCTCCAGCTCGACCAGGGCGTTCTTCATCAGGGACCGGTAGTCCCGTCCTTCTGCGCTCGTGCTCATGGCGCGCGACCTCGCTGAAGCGATGCGATCTTCTGGGACAGCAGGTTCGCCAGCTCGTCCTGCGAAAGCTCCTCGAGCTCCTCGGGGCGGGCGGCGTGCTCGGACTCGCCGCGAGGCGGCGCTGGGGCCACCTCCGGGACGGCTCCGGAGAGTTCGGCCAGCAGGTGTTCGACCAGCGCGTCCAGGGTGGGGAAGTCGAAGATGAGCGTGGAGCGCAGCGTGCGGCCCACCTGGGTCTCCAGCTGGTTCTTCAGCTCCACCGCCATCAGGGAGTCCGCGCCCAGGTCGAAGAACCTCTGCCGGGGGCCCAGGTCGTCGGCGCGCAGCCCCAGCACCCGGGCCACGAGCGCCTTCGTCTGCCGCTCGAGCACCGTCTTCCGGGCACCGGGGGCCGCCGACTCGAACTGGCGGAGGATGAGCGGGACGGGCGCGGCGGGCGGGCTCTTCTCGCGGGTGAAGCGCTCCAGGAAGGGGGCCGCGCCCGGACGGGCTTCGAGCCTGGACCAGGTCGCAGGCAGGACGCCCACCTGGGGCGTGTCCTCTTCGAGCAGGCCGGTCAACACCTGAAGCCCCTGCTCGGGGGCGAGGGGGCCAAGCCAGTCCGAGGCGGCGCGGCGCTGCGCGCCCGTGGCGGCCATTCCGACACCGCTCCAGGGGCCCCAGTTGATGCTCAGCGCGGGCAGGCCGAGCGCGCGGCGGCGGTGCGCCAGGGCATCGAGGAAGGCATTGGCCGCGGCGTAGTTGCCCTGGCCGGGAGCTCCCAGCAGCGAGGCCGCGGAGGAGAAGCAGACGAAGAAGTCCAGGGACAGCCCACGCGTCAGCACATGGAGGTTCCACGCGCCCGCGGTCTTGGGGGCCAGGACCCGGGAGAAGCGCTCCCAGCCCTGGCGGACGAGGACGCCATCCTCGAGGACTCCGGCGGCATGGACGACGCCCGCGAGCGGAGGCATCCCGGAGGGCAGGGACGCGAGCGCGCCCGAGAGCTCATCGGCCCGCGACACATCCGCGGCCACCACGTGCACCCGCGCTCCTTGCTGGTCGAGCGCCTGGAGCGTGGTCGTCGCGTGACTGGAGGGCGGGTTGCGCCCGAGCAGCACCAGGTGGCGTGCGCCCTTCGTCACGAGCCACTTCGCCACCTCCAGGCCGAGCGCTCCGAGGCCCCCGGTGACGAGGTAGCTGGCCTGTGCATGGACGGCGACTTCGCGAGGCGGCGGGGTCGCGCGATGCGCGGCGAGCCGTGCGACGAAGCGCGCTCCCTCGCGGTAGGCGAGTTGATCCTCGCCGTCCGTGGCCTCCAGCGCTTCGAGCAGCGCGGGGACATCCCCGGCGGATTCGTCGGGGGGAAGGTCGACGCGGACGCACGAGAGCTCCGGGTGCTCTATCGCGATGACCCGTCCCAGACCCCAGAGCGGCGCATGCTCGGCGTTCAGGGGCAGGGGATGGCCGCCCGCCGGCTGGGTGCCGCGCGTCACCAGCCAGAGGCGCGGGGCGCGCGCGAGCCCCGCCTGGGCCAGTGCCTGGATGAGGTGCAGGACGCTGCCGCAGCCCAGTTGCTGCGCACGCTCCAGCGCCGCGAGCGCGTCGGTGGCCTCCTCGCGAACGGGCGCCGCCGTGAGGCTCCAGAGGTGGACGATGCCCGCGACGGCCTTGCCTTCGACGGACAGCGCCTCGAACAGCCGCGCGAAGTCCTCCGGACGCGAGGGGTCGAGCTGGAAGTGGGCGCCGCTTAGCCTCGCGTACGACGCACCCGCGCTCACCCGGATGCCGTGCCCGCCCCGCTCCTTCGCGGAGCGGATCAGTCCGTCACCGAGCGCTCCTTCGGAGGTGAAGACAAGCCACGCCTGATCAGGCGCGAGCGCGGGAGCCTTGCGGGCCGCGGTCGCCAGGGGCCGAGGCTCCCAGGTGGGGGCGTAGAGCCAATCCGCGTGGCTGGGGCGCAACGCACGCTCCAGCGCGCCGAGGCTGGCCTGCTGGTACTGGAGGCCTTCGATGACGGCGATCTCCTCGCCTGCCTCTCCGAGCAGGCGCACGTCCAGGAAGACGCTCGTGCCCTGCTGCCCGCGACGCATGCGCGCGTGGCACCAGAACCGCTCGCCCACGGGCCGCGCCAGGAAGCGGAACCGCTCGAGGCCGAAGGGGACGTAGGTGCCCTCATTGCCGCCGGGGATCATCCCGCCCAGGATCTGGAAGCAGCCGTCGAGCAGGACGGGATGGAGCTGGTGGTCGCGCACGTCACCCAGGGCGGAGGGCAGCCGCAGCTCGCACACGGCCTCCTCGTTCCCCCGCCGCAGCGACTGAATGACCTGGAAGCGCTCGCCGAGCCGGGCCTGATGCTGGCCCATCACTTCGTAGAAGCCGGCGCCGGAGATCTCCTCGCCGCAGCGCGCCCGTACCTCTTCGAGCGATGCGCGCTCCAGTAGTCCCGCCGCGCCCCGGTCCGGCCAGCTCAGGCTCCCGGTGGCGTGGACGGAGAAGGTCTCGTCACGCTCCAGGCTGTCGCCCCGGAGGCTGATCAACTTGAAGCTGGCCTCGCCCCCGGCGCCCGGGGTGAGGACCACCTGGACGGTGCGCTGACCGGAGTCAGGCAGCGCCAGGGCTTGGGGGAACAGGACATCGCGCAGGGTGCAGGACGTGGCGCCGAAGGCCAGCTCCGTCGCGGCCACCAGCATCGACACATGGCTGGCGCTGGGCACGACCACGATGCCGTGGATGCGGTGGTCGTCCATGAAGGGCAGCGTGTCGGTGCCCAGCCGGGACTCGAAGCCGATCTCCTTGACGAGCGGGGAGCGCAGCGCGCGGTGCAGCAGCGGGTGGAGCGCGGGGCCTCCCGTGGAGGGACCCGCGCCGTGGGTGGGCTGCTCCGGGAGGTCGAGCCAGTAGCGCTGGCGTTGGAAGGGGTAGGCCGGCAGCGTCACTCGCTTGCGCGGCGCGCGCGACTCGACGGCCGCCCAGTCCACGGAGGCTCCCCGGGCATACAGCTCGCCCACGGCGCGGAGCAGGGCCGGTCCTTCCGGCTGCCCCTGGCGCAAGGTGGGCAGCCAGTGGTGCCGTGAGTCTGGCAGGCATGCCCGCCCCAGCCCCAGCAGCGTGGGCCGGGGGCCGATCTCCACGAACGTGTCGCAGCCCAGCTTCTCCAGCGTCTCCATGCCCGCGGCGAAGCGGACGGGCTCACGCACCTGGCGGACCCAATCATCGGGGGACGGGGGCGCGGCGGGATGAAGCGCTCCGGTCAGGTTGGAGACCCAGCCGAGGCGAGGCGCCGCGTAGCGCACCTGTCTGGCCACCTGGGCGAAGTCCGCCAACATCGGCTCCATCAGCGGCGAGTGGAAGGCGTGGGACACGTTGAGCGGCGTCACCCGCACCCCTTCCGCCTGGAGCGCGAAGGCCACCTGCCGCACGGACTCGGCGTGGCCGGAGATGACGGTGCTGTCGGAGCCGTTGAGCGAGGCGACGGACACGCGGTCCGCGACGGCCCTCAGCGCGGACTGCACGCGCTGGACGCTGGCCGTCACGGAGACCATCGCGCCATCGCGTGGCAGGGCCTGCATCAGCCGCGCCCGCGCCGCGATCAGCTTCAGGCCGTCCTCGAGGCTGAACACCCCCGCGAGGCACGCTGCGGCGTACTCGCCCACGCTGTGGCCCATCACGAACGCGGGTTCGATGCCCCAGGACCTCAGCAGCGAGGCCATCGCGTACTCCAGGACGAAGATCGCGGGCTGGGTGAAGCGCGTCTCATCCAGCCGCGAGGCTTCCGCCCCCTCGGCGAAGAGAACGGGCAGCAGGGGTGCTCCCAGGTGCGGATGCAGCAAGGCTTCGCACTCGTCCACGGTCCGGCGGAACGCCGGCTCGGTGTCGTAGAGCTGGCGGCCCATCCGCGCGTACTGCGAGCCCTGGCCCGTGAAGAGGAAGGCGACCTTGGGCGGCGTCGCGCCATCGGCCGCGACCGCGGAAGCGGCCTCCCGTCCCTCGCTGAACGCGGACAGCGCCTCCTGAGCCTCGGCGGAGGTCGCCGCCGTGATGGCCAGCCGGTGCGCGAACTGCGAGCGGCCGGTGCCCGCGGAGTAGCAGACGTCCGCCAGGGGCAGGTCCGGGTGCGCGCCGAGGTGCGCCGCGTAGGACCGCGCCAGCTCACGCAGCGCTGGCTCGGTGCGCGCCGACAAGGGCAGCAGGTGCGCGGGGCGCTCTCGCGCCGGCTCCCCGCCCGTGGAGAGCTCCACCGGGCGCGCTGGGATTGCGTCGGGTGACGGTGCTTCCTCGAGCACCACGTGGACGTTGGTTCCGCTGAAGCCGAAGGAGCTCACCCCCGCGAGCCGGCGCCCCTGCCCCGAAGGCCAGGGCAGCAGCTCCGTGGCGACATCCAGGGGCAGCTGCTCCCATGGGATGTGCGGACTGGGCCGCTGGAAGTGCAGGCTCGGCGGGAGCGCTTCGTGCTTGAGGGCCAGCACGACCTTGAGCAGCCCCGCGATTCCGGCGGCGTTCTCGAGGTGCCCGACGTTGCTCTTCACGGATCCAATCACCAGCGGCCGATTCCGGGTGTGGCTCGCTCCGAACACCGCGCCCAGGGCCCCCGCTTCGATGGGGTCCCCCAGCGAGGTGCCCGTGCCGTGCGTCTCCACGAAGCGCACCTGCGAAGGATCCACCCCGCCGCTCTCCAGCGCGCCACGGATGACGGCCTGCTGCGCGGGGCCGCTCGGCACGGTGATGCCGCCGCTGGGCCCGTCCTGGTTGACGGCGGAGCCGCGGATGAGGGCCAGGATGGGGCTGCCGTCCGCCAGCGCATCCGACAGGCGCTTGAGCACGACCATGCCGCAGCCCTCGCTGCGCACGTAGCCGTTCGCCGCGGCGTCGAAGGGCTTGCAGCGGCCATCCGGGGCCAGCATGCGGGCCCGCGAGAAGTTGACGAAGAGCTGCGGTGACAGCAGCAGGTTCACGCCGCCGGCCAGGGCCAGCGAGCACTCTCCGCTGCGCAGGCTCTGACAGGCGAGGTGCACCGTCACCAGCGCCGAGGAGCACGCGGTGTCCACCGCCATGCAGGGGCCCACCAGCCCGAGCGTGTACGACAGGCGCCCCGCGGCGACGCTGAGCGCGTTGCCCGTGCTCAGGTAGGCGTCGATGCGCGAGGCGTCCTGCGTGCCCAGCAGGCGCTGCGCGTACTCCGAGTTGCCGATGCCCACGAAGACGCCCGTCTGGCTCTTGAAGAGCCGCGAGGGGGCCTGTCCCGCGTGCTCGAGCGCTTCCCACGTCACCTCCAGCAGCAGCCGCTGCTGGGGATCCAGGCTCACCGCCTCCCGGGGCGTGATGCCGAAGAACTGCGGGTCGAAGCCGTCGATCCGCTCCAGGAACCCGCCGTGACGGCTGCTCATCTTCCCGGGAGCATCCGGGTCGGGGTCGTACCAGGCGTCGATGTCCCAGCGGTCCGCGGGCACCTCGCGGATGGCGTCGCGCTTGTCGCGCAGCAGGCCCCAGAAGGAGTCCAGGTCCCTGGCGCCAGGAAGGCGACAGGCGGCGCCGGTGATCGCGATCGGCTCGGCGTTGAGCAGCGCGGACTTGGAGCGCAGCTCCCGCGCCGCGAAGGCGAGCTTCAGCGGGGACATCTGCGAGATGCGTTGGGTGAGGCTGCTCATGGCGTCCCCTTCTCGTGCGCGGGGCGCCCGAGGAGTCGTTGCGAGATCTCCTGGTCCGACATGCCGTCGAGGCCATCGAGGAAGGCATCCAGCTCTTCGTGGGCCGGGGTTTCCCGTGGCGCGGGGGCCTCGGTCTCCAGCCCGAGCAACCCGGACAGGTGCTCCGTCAGGGCTTCGACGGTGGGGTGGTTGAAGAGCAGGGTGGCGCCCAGGTGCTGGCTCACGTCACCCTCCAGGGTGTTCTTCAGCTCCACCGCGGTGAGCGAGTCGAGCCCCAGGTCGAACAGGCGCTGGCGCGGCTCGATGACGGCCCGCTCGCCCAGGCCGAGCACGCGGGCCACCTGCACTCGGACGTAGGTCATCAACAGTGAGCGGCGCTCGCTCGACGGTGTCTCCGAGAGCTGCTTCAGCAGCCTGGGGCGCTGCTCCCCCGCGGGCCTGGAGCCTCGGGTGAGCGTTTCGAGGAAGGGGGCTCGGGCGCGGTGGGGCGCTTCTCGCGCGAACCTCGCCCAGTCCATGGGCAGCACCGCCACCTGGGGAGACTCCTGCCGCAGCAGCCGCTCCAGCACTTCGAGCGCCTGCGCGGTCGGGAGGGTCCCCAGCCCATGGCTCTTCCAGCGCTCCTGCTGTCCGCCACCCACGCCCGCCGCCATCCCCACCTCCGCCCAGGGCCCCCAGTTGATGCTCAGCCCCGGGAGCCCCTGCGCGCGCCGCGCTCCGGCCAGGGCATCGAGAAAGGCATTGGCCGCCGCGTAGAGCCCCTGTCCCGGTGTGCCGAGCAGCGCCGCCGCGGAGGAGAAGCAGACGAAGAAGTCGAGCCGGTCCTCCGCCGTCGCCTGGTGGAGGTTCCACCCTCCGGCCACCTTGGGGGCCAGCACGCGCCCCAGCCGCTCGGAGTCCTGCTGGCGAAGGACGCCATCGGAGAGGACTCCGGCGGAGTGGATCACGCCTCGCAGTGGAGGCATCGACGCGCGGAGGGACTCCAGGACGCGGTCGACGTCGGGGCGCAGGGCCACGTCCATCCGCTCCAGCCGCACGGTGACGCCCTCGTGCGCGAGCCGGGCCGCGAGGTCCTGGCTCTCCTGCGAGGGTGGGGACCGGGAGGCCAGCACGAGATGGTGGGCACCCTGACGGGCCATCCACCGCGCCACCTCCATGCCGAGCGCACCCCGTCCGCCGGTGATGAGGTACGTGCCCTCCGGACCCACGCCTCTCCCGTGGCCTGGGCTCGAGCGCACCGGCGATCCGGAGGCTCGCGGAGCCGTGGTCATGGGCTGCTCCAGCACCACCTTGCCGACATGGCGGGCCTGGGCCATGTGGCGGAACGCGCCCTCGGCCTCGCTCAGTGGGAAGACCCGAGCAGGGAGTGGCTGGAGCGTGCCGCGCTCGAAGCACTCCATCAGGTCGCGCAGCATGGAGGCGATTCGCGCGGGGTCTTCCTGGGCCACCTGTCCCAGGTCGAAGGGCAGGTAGTCGACGTCGGGCCTGCGCCGGTGGGCCTCGGCCGCATCGAGGATCCCCAGCTTGCCGATCTCGATGAAGCGACCGCCGGGCGCGCAGAGCGCGAAGCTGGCGGAGAGGAAGTCGCCGTTGAGGCTGTTGAGCACGACGTCCACGCCGCGCCCACCCGTGAGGGTCATCACCTGCTCGCGGAAGTCGAGCGTGCGCGAGTTCATCAGGTGCTTCACCCCGAGCGCGCGCAGGGCCTCCCACTTGCTCGGGCTCGCGGTGGCGAAGACCTGGGCACCCGCCCGCAGCGCGAGCTGGACGGCGGCCATGCCCACCCCGCCAGCGGCCGCGTGGATGAGCACGGTCTGCCCAGGGCCCAGCCGCGCCAGTCCGTGCAGCCCATGGTGCGCGGTGAGGAACGCGATGGGGAGGGTGGCCGCGTCGGTGTGGCTCAGCGCCGCGGGCTTGTGGATGACGAACGCGGCGTTCACCGTCACGAAGCTGCCCAGGCTGCCAATCGCCTGGGCCGCGATGACCTCGTCGCCGGGCCGCAGGTGCGAGACGCCCTCGCCGACGCGCTCCACGGTGCCGCCGCACTCGAAGCCGAAGTGCAGCTCGCCCGCCGTCAGCGCGCGGCCCTCCGCCGAGACCGGAGTGACCATGCCCAGCGCCTGGAGCACGTCCCGGAAGTTGAGCCCGGTGGCGCGGACGGCGAGCTCCACCTCGCCAGGACCTGGAGCGCGCCGGGTCAGCGGCTCCAGGCGAAGGGCCTCCAGCGCGCCCGTGCGGGGGATGCGGAGCTGGACCGGGCCGTCCACGGGCGCGGAGGGCAGGGGGGAGTCCTCCGGCCGGTAGCGCGCGAGTCGCGCCACATACCTCCGGCCCTCGCGCAGGGCGAGCTGGTCCTCTTCATCCGGGCTCCAAAGCGCGTCGAACAGGGCCCGCGCCGTCTCCGCCTGCTCGTCGCCGGTGCCGGGTTCGACGTCGACGCAGGTGCACTTCAGCTCCGGGTGTTCGGTCGCGAGCGCGCGCCCCATGCCCCACAACGTCGCTTGATGCGGATGCAGCGCCCGAGGCTGCTGGGACACGGCCTGGGCGCCACACGTCACCAGCCACAGGCGCGGAGGCGCCCGGGTTCCGGCGACCAGCGCCTGCACGAGGTGCAGCAGTCCTTCGCAGCCCAGCGACTGGGGAAGCGGCTCGGGCCCCGACGCGTCAGCGGGCCAGAGGTACGCCACCCCACGCAGGGGCGGCAGGCCGGGCGCCGTGAGCTCCCCGAGCAGCCGCGCGAAGTCCTCCGGCCGCGAGGGGTCGACGCGGTAGTCCTCCGGACCGACCTGTTCCCATGCGCCCGCTGGCTCCACACGGACACAGGCTTCGCCCTGGGCTCGCAACCGCCGCTGGAGCTCCAGCCCGATGGCGCCATGGCTGAAGAGCAGCCAGCGGCCGTGCGCGGTGGTCGGAAGGCGTGCCTCGGGTGGCTTCTCCTGCCAGCGGACCTCGTGCAGCCAGCGCTCTGTCTCCGCGTGCTGGGACGTGAGCGTGTCGCGCTCCACTCGAACGATGGAGAGCCGTTCGATCTCCGCGATGGGAGTCCCATCGGAGGCGACCAGGTGCAGGTCGGCCACGAGCCGGGAGGGATCGGCCTCCTCCACCCGCCCCACGCGCGCCTTGCACACCAGACTGGTGCCAGGACGGTGGTGGAGGCGGAGCCGTCCGAATCCCGCCGGGAGATAGGTCCCCTCCGCACCCCGGTCCGCCATGGGCGCACCGAGCACTTGCAGGCACGCATCCAGCAGCACCGGGTGCAGGAGGTAGGGCTCGGCGTCGAGCGCGAGCACCTCCGGAAGGCGGATCCGTCCCACGGCCTCCACGTCATTGCGCGAGAGCCGTTCGAGCGCCTGGAAGCCCGGGCCGTAGTCGAGGCCCTGCTCGCGGCACGTCTGGTAGTAGCGACTGACGTCCAGCGGCTGTCCCGCGTCCGCTTCCCAGGCGGCGACGTTCACCGCGGGGGGCGCTGCCTCATGGAGCGCGCGCAGCCGTCCGCTCGCGTGGAGCGTCCAGGTGGGCTCGTCGTCCGGTGTTTCGGCCCGCGTGCTGTGGACCTGGAACGAGGCGGTCGCGTCGTCCTCGGGCGTGAGGATGAGCTGGAGCGTCACCTCACCGCCCAGGTGCAGCGCCTTCTGGAAGGACACGTCCTCCAGCTCCAGACGGGGTGTGCCGAGCCAGGAGGCCCCCGCGGCCAGCGCCAGCTCGACATAGCCAGCCCCGGGGAAGACCGGGGTCCCGAGCACGCGGTGATCGCCCAGGAAGCCTGGGGTCTCCGGGCCCACCCGGGCCTCGAACAGCCGCTGCCGCAGGGCGGAGGGCACGCGCTGGCCCAGGAGCGGGTGGGCCGTTCGGGGGGCGTGCGGGGCGGTGGACCTTCCCGGGCGCGCGGAGGGCGGGGACTCCACCCAGAAGCGCTGCCGCTGGAAGGGATAGGTCGGCAACGCGATCCGGCGGCGCGAGTAGCCGCTGTCGAAGCCCACCCAGTCCACGGGCACACCCCGGCCGTAGAGCTCCTGGAGACTCTGGAGCGTCACCTGCCAATCGCGCCTTCCCTTGGACAGCGACGGGAGCCATGCGCATCGCCCGTCCGGGTCCAGCTGGCGGCCCAGCTCCGAGAGGACCGGCTTGGGGCCCAGCTCCAGGAACAGCTCGCACTCGCGCTCCCGCAGCGCCGCCACGCTCGCCGCGAAGCGGACGGGAGCCCGCACGTGCTGGACCCAGTAGTCGCGGCCCAGCTGGTGTTTCGTCGCCGGCAGTCCCGTGAGGTTGGAGATGAGCGTGATTCGCGGCGGTGAGAAGGTCACCCGCGCCGCCGCCTGCTCGAAGGCCGCCAGCATCGGCTCCATCAGCGGCGAGTGGAAGGCGTGGGAGGTGTTCAACGGCCGCGAGCCCACCCCGTGGCGGCCAAGCTCCGCGAGCACCTGCTGGAGCGCTTCTCTCCGACCCGAGAGGACCACGTCGCGAGGCCCGTTCACGGCGGCGATCGCCAGCTCGCGGGCATGGGGCCGGAGGGCTTCGGCCACCCGTGCCTCGTCCGCGAACACCGCGGCCATGGCTCCATCCCGGGGCAGCTCCTGCATCAGGAGCCCCCGCCGGGCAATCAGTCGCAGCCCCTCCTCCAGGCTGAACACCCCCGCGACACAGGCGGCCACGTACTCGCCCACGCTGTGCCCGGCGACCGTGGATGGCTCGACGCCCCACGACCGCCAGAGCGCCGCCAGCGCGTACTCGAGCGCGAAGAGGGCCGGCTGCGTGTAGGCCGTCTCGTCGATGGGAGACGTCGCGCCAGGAGCCGGGTAGAGCACCTCCAGCAGCGGCCGATCCAGCTCGTCGCGGAGCAGCTCCTGGCACTGCTCGAGCGTGCGCCGGAAGGCCGGCTGCGTCTCGTACAGCTCCCGTCCCATGCCCGGGTACTGCGAGCCCTGGCCCGTGAAGAGGAAGGCGATCCGCGGGGCGCCGGTCTCCGGGACATGCGTCCGGAGGCTGCCTGGTGCGGACCCTCCGCGCTGAAGCTCGGCGAGCCGGGCGCGCAGCTCCTCGGAGGAGCCCGCCGCCACGCTCAGTCGATGGCGGAAGTGCGCGCGTCCCGCGTTGGCCGTGAAGCACAGGTCCCCGAGCGGTGCATCGGGGGTGTTCTCCAGGTGGGTCGCGTACCTCGCCACGAGCGCGTCCAGGGCGGGCTCGCCGCGCGCGGACAGGGTCAACACGTGCAAGGGCCGCTCGGGGCCGGCTCGCGGGGCGGCGTGCTCCGGCGCCTCCTCCAGGAGGACGTGCGCGTTGGTGCCGCTGATTCCGAACGAGCTGACGCCCGCGACGAGACGCTCCCCGCTCACGGGGAAGCGCGTGGGCGTGGTGGGGATCCGGATGGGAAGCTCCGCCCAGGGCAGGTGCGGCGTCGGCTGCTTCAGGTGGAGGTGCGGGGGGATGAGCCGGTGCTGGAGTCCCAGCACGACCTTGATGAGCCCCGCCACGCCGGCCGCGGCCTCGAGGTGGCCGATGTTCGTCTTCACCGACCCGATGAGCAGCGGCTGGTCCAGCGTGCGTCCCTCGCCCAGCGCGGCCGCCAGCGCGCGGACCTCGATGGGATCGCCCAGCGAGGTCCCCGTGCCGTGGGCCTCGACGTAGGACACCCGCGAGGGCGGGACGCCTGCGGTGCGCAGCGCCTCGCGGATCAGCGCCTGCTGCGCCTCTCCATTGGGGACGGTGAAGCCGCTGCTCGGGCCGTCATGGTTGACGGCGGATCCGCGGATGACCCCGAGGATGCGGTCGCCCGCTTCGAGCGCCTTGGACAGGCGCTTGAGCACCACCATGCCGCAGCCCTCGCCACGGCCGTACCCATCCGCCGAGGCGTCGAACGTCTTGCACCGGCCGTCGGGAGCGAGCGCCCGCGTCCGCGAAAGGAAGACGGTGATCTCCGGGGCCAGGATGCGCTGCACCCCTCCCACGAGGGCCAGCTCGCACTCTCCGGTGCGCAGGCTCTGGCTGGCCAGATGCACCGCCACCAGCGAGGACGAGCACGCGGTGTCCACGGCCATGTTGGGGCCCTGGAGGCCGAGCACGTGGGACAGGCGTCCGGAGGCGAAGCAGAAGCCGTTGCCCGTGCCCGCGTAGGCGCTGATGCGGGTCGGGTCTCCCGCCAGGAGCTGGAGGTGCGTGTAGTCGTTCTGGCCGATGCCGATGAAGACGCCCGTCCGGCTGCGCGAGAGCTGCTGGGGGGAGTACCCCGCGTCCTCCAGCGCCTCCCAGGCCACCTCCAGCAGGAGCCGCTGCTGGGGGTCGAGGCTGTTGGCCTCGCGCGGGGAGAGGCCGAAGAAGGAGGCGTCGAAGAGGTGCGGATCCGGCACGAAGGCGCCCTGCCGCGTGTAGATCTTCCCGGGCGCCTCCGGGTTCGGGTCGTAGTACGCGTCCACGTCCCAGCGGTCCGAGGGAATCTCGCCGACCGCGTCCACGCCCTCGCGGAGCAGCCGCCAGAAGCGCTCCGGGGTGTCCGCGCCTCCTGGGAAGCGGCAGCCCATGCCGATGATGGCGATGGGCTCCGTCCGGGCGCGCTCGGCGGCGTCGAGCCGGGCCTGAAGCTGCTCGAGGGCCAAGTATGCCTGCTTCAGCGGCGAGAGGTTGCCTTGCGGTGGCGACATGGTGCGGGTCCCGGAACTCAAAGCCTGGCCAGCTTCTCGAGGAGGAGTCGTTCGACTTCCTCTTCCGACAGCTGCTCGACGAGGGCGGCGGAGGCAGGCGGCGTGTCCGAGCGCGGCTCGGAGCGGTGGGGGGCGCCGGTGGAGGGAGGCGGTTTGCCGGACACCCACTCGCGATGAAGGTGGGCGGCCAGCTGCGAGATGGTGGGGTGTTCGAAGACGAGGGTGGGCGGCAGCGGGCGCCCCAGGCTGGTCTCGAGTCCCTTGCGCAGCTCCAGCGCGAGCAGCGAGTCCATGCCCAGGTCGGTGAAGCCTCGCTCCAGCTCGAGGGGGTGCGAGGACTCGCGCCCCAGGGTCCGCGCCGCGAGCTCGCGGACGTGCCGCGTCAGCAGCGCGAGCCGGTCGCTGTCGGGCACCTCATCGAGCTGCTTCAGGAGCGAGTCCTTTCGAGGAGCCTCCTTCGGCGCGGCGGCGTCCAGCGCCGCCAGCAAGGGCATGCGCCCGCCCGGGAGCTGCTGCCGGAAGGTGGGCCAATCCACCCGCAGCACGGCCACCTGGGGCGACGGCTGGTCCCAGAGCCGCTCGAGCGCGCCAAGGCCCTCCTCCGTGGACAGCGGGGTGAGGCCGTGCGCCTCCAGACGGGAGCGGTAGCGCGCATCGACCGCCATGCCCGCCTCCGCCCACGGCCCCCAGTCCAGGCTCAGCGCTGGCAGCCCGAGCGCGCGGCGATGCCACGCGAGCGCGTCCAGGAAGGTGTTGGCCGCCGCGTAGCTGGCCTGCCCCGGCGAGCCGAGGAGCGCGGAGCCGGCGGCGAACAGGACGAAGGCGTCGAGCGGATCGCCGCGCGTCAGCAGGTGCAGGTTCCACGCGCCCCGCGCCTTGGGAGCCATCACGCGCGTGAGCCGTTCCTCCGATTGGTGGAGGAGGAGCCCGTCGTCCACGATGCCCGCGGCGTGGACGACCCCGCGCAAGGGGGGCAGGGTGGCGCGCACCGACTCCAGAAGGTGCCCCAAGGCGCCCGCATCGGTGACGTCCACCTGCGCCACGTGCACCCGGGTGCCCGCCTCGCGCAGTCGCTCCAGGGACTCCTGGGTGGCGGAGTCCGGCGAGCCACGGCCCAGGAGGACCAGGGCTCCTGCGCCCCGTTCGCTCATCCACCGCGCGACGCGCAGCCCCAGGGCGCCGAGTCCACCGGTGATGAGATAGGTGCCGTCCGCGCGCAGGGAGCGCACGCGGGAGCTGGGCGGACGGATGCGCTCCAGCCGGCAGACGTAGCGGCGCCCCTGGCGGAACGCCACCCGGTCATCACCACCGGTGGCCTGCACCGATTCCCATGCGGCGTGCACCTCACGCCCCGGTGCCGCGGGGTCGAGATCCACGAGCCCGCCCCAGAGCTCCGGGTGCTCGCGTGAGAGCACCTGTCCGATGCCCCACAGCGGCGACTGCAAGAGCGCGACCCGCGAGGGCTCTTCGAGCGACACGGCCCCTCGTGTCACGAGCCAGAGCCGGGGAAGGGGGGCGAGGCTCCGAGCGCCGACGAGCGCGCGCACGAGGTGGAAGACCTGTGCGCCGCACCGTCCGAAGTCCTCCTCCGGCGTCGCGCCTCTTTCATCGAGGATGGGCGCGTCCAGGCCCCAGAGGTGGAGGACCCCGACGAGGGGAGGGCGCCCAGGTTCGCGCGCCGTGACCAGCAGGCGCTCCAGCTCCGAGGCCGCTGTGTCCGGTGGGGGCTGCGACGCCAGGAGACAGGAGTGCCCCTGTGCCCGAAGCAATCCAGCGAGCGCTTCGCCGACGCCTGTTCGATCCGCGAGGACGAGCCACAGGCCAGGGACGCTCGCGGATGCGTCGCGCGTGGGACGGTCTGACTCCCTCCAGCTCGGGCGATAGCAGCCGTCTTCGAGCACACCACCGACCTGCTCCTGGCGGTGCCGCTGGACGAGCAGCCGCAGGAGGTCGGGGAGCAGCGCGCGTTTCTCCGGCGCGAGGGGGCCGGATCGTTCCAGCTCCAGGCTCAGTCCATCCACGTCTCCGCGCTCCAGCAGCTCCACGATGCGCGAGGTGGACGGAGCGCTCGGCGTGCCCCTGGCTTCGCGCTTTCGAGGGCGCTGGGACTCCTCGTACCAGCAGCGCTGTCGCTGGAACGGATAGGTGGGCAGCGGCACCTTGCGCCGCGCGAGGCCCCGGTCGAAGCCACGCCAGTCGACCGCTCCTCCGCGCGTGTACAGCGCGCACAGGCTGGTGAGGAGCTGACGCCAGTCGTCCCGGTCAGCACGGAGGCTGGGGAGCCAGAGCGCGTCCGTGGATTCAGGCAGGCACTGGCGACCCAGGCCCAGCAGCGTGGGCTTGGGGCCGACCTCCACGAAGACCAGATGACCCTGCTGGTGCAGGGTCCGCATGCCGTCGGCGAACCGCACCGGCTCGCGCACGTGGCGCGTCCAGTAGCCGGGCGTGGCGATCTCCGGGCCCGCGAGCTCCCCGGTGAGGTTGGAGATCAAGTCGACGGTGGGCTGGGCGTAGTGGACCCCGCGCGCGACCTGCTCGAAGGCCGCGAGCATCGGCTCCATCAACGGCGAGTGGAAGGCGTGCGAGACGGTGAGCGGCTGGATCCGGAGGCCCTGGGCCTGGAACGCGGCGGTGAGGGACTGGATGACCGTGCGACGCCCCGAGAGCACGACGCTGGCCGGGGCGTTGATGGCGGCGATGGACACCTCGTCCTTCCACCGCTCCATCATGGACGCGGCATGGGCGGGGCCGGTCTCCACCGCCACCATGGCCCCGTCCTCCGGGAGCGCCTGCATCAGGCGGCCTCGCGCCACCACGAGCCGCAGCGCATCCTCCAGGCTGAACACGCCCGCCACGCAGGCCGCCACGTACTCCCCCAGGCTGTGGCCCATCACCGCGGTGGGCACCACGCCCCAGGACCGCCAGAGCTCCGCCAGCGCGTACTCGAGCGAGAAGAGCGCGGGCTGGGTGTAGGCCGTCTCGTGAAGCGGTGAGCGCTGCCCTGGGGCCGGGTAGAGCACTTCGAGCAGGGGCACGGAGAGCTGTCCGTCCAACAGGGCCGCGCAGCGCTCGAGCGTCTTCCGGAAGACGGGTTGTGCCTCGTAGAGCCGCCGTCCCATGCCCTCGCACTGCGAGCCCTGCCCCGTGAACAGGAAGGCCACGGGAGGACGGTTGCCGCTCAGGCCTCGGCTGGCGTGAGCGGGCACCTGTCCCTGGGCGAGCGCGGCCAACTGCTCGCGCGCTTCCGCTGGGGTCGCGGCCGTGAGCGCCGCGCGGTGGGAGAGGTGGGCGCGGCCGGTGTTGGCGGAGAAGCACACGTCGGCCAGGGACTGATCGGGGTGCTCCGCGAGGTGTCGTTCGTAGCGGTCGGCCAGCGCACGGAGCGCTTCCTCGGAGCGTGCCGAGAGCGTCAGCAGGTGGAGGGGACGCGACACTTCCGGCGCGGGCTCCGCCTTCGGGGACCCAGGGACGGGCCCTGGCTCCGAGGCCTCCGCGAGCACCACATGGGCATTGGTTCCACTGAAGCCAAAGGCGCTCACCCCCGCCACGCGATGGCTGTCACCGCTGTTCCAGGGGGTGCACTGGGTCGGCACCGCCAGGGGAAGCTGCTCCCACGGACCGCTGAGCGGGTTGGGGCGGTGGAAGTGCAGGTGTGGGGGCAGCTCTCGGTGTCTCAGCGCGAGCACCACCTTGAGGAGCCCCGCCATCCCGGCCGCGGCCTCGAGGTGGCCGAGGTTGGTCTTCACCGAGCCGATCCACAGCGGCTCACCCCGGGGGCGCTCGCCGAAGACGGAGGCCAGCGCCTGCACCTCGATGGGGTCCCCCAGCGACGTGCCCGTCCCGTGCGCCTCCACGTAGGACACCGCCCCGGGCGCGACCGACGCGCTTTCGAGCGCCTTGCGGATGACGGCCTGCTGGGCGGGGCCGTTGGGGACCGTCAACCCGCTGCTGCGTCCGTCCTGGTTCACCGCGGAGCCGCGGATGACCGCGAGGATCCGATCTCCATCCGCTCGGGCATCGGACAGCCGCTTGCAGACAATGACCCCACAGCCCTCGGAGCGGACGTAGCCGTCGGCCGCGGCGTCGAAGGTCTTGCAGCGCCCGTCCGGCGCCAGCATCCGGGCCTTGGAGAAGTTGACCGAGAACTCCGGGAGGAGCTGCAGGCTCACCCCGCCCACGAGCGCCATCCGGCACTCGCCACCGCGCAGGCTCTGACACGCCAGATGCACCGCGACGAGCGAGGAGGAACACGCGGTGTCCACGGAGAGGCTGGGGCCCTGCAAGCCGAGCCAGTACGAGAGTCGGCCCGAGGCGACCGCGTGGGCGTTGCCAGTGCCCAGGTATGCGTCAATCTCTTCGGGCCCACGCGCCAGGAGGAGCTGGCCGTAGTCGGTGCCGCCAATGCCGACGAAGACGCCGGTGGCGCTGCCCGCCAGCGAGTCCGCCGCCACGCCCGCGTCCTCCAGCGCCTCCCACGTCACCTCCAGCAGGAGGCGTTGCTGCGGATCCAGGCTCCGCGCCTCTCGCAGCGAGACGCCGAAGAACGGCGCGTCGAAGTCCTGGATGCCTTCGACGAAGCCGCCGAAGCGGGTGGAGATCCTCCCCGGCGTCTCCGGGTCGGGGTCGTACCAGGCCTCGGCGTCCCACCGCTCCGGGGGGACCTCGGTGATGGCGTCGACCCCGTTGCGCAGCAGGCGCCAGTACGCCTCGGGCGAGCGCGCCCCGCCCGGGAAGCGGCAGCCCATGCCGATGATGGCGATGGGCTCGCGGCGCGCCGCTTCGACGGCATCGAGCTTCGCGCGCAGGTCCTCCAGGGCGCTCAGCGCCCGCTTCACCGGAGACAGCGCACTGCTCGTTTCGGCTCGTTCGACCATGTCCTCCGACCTCATTCGTCCCGGGGCTTGCGTCAGAACCGCAACGTCTCCAGCTGCTTCAAGAGCCTCGCCTCGGCTTCCTCCTCGGAGAGCGCCTCCACCTCGAGCCCTGGTACTGGGTCCGGGGCGGCCGTCTCCTCGCGTCGCTCGCCGGACACAGGCACGGACTCGGGCGTGCCCAGCTGGGACGCCAGGAAGCCCGTCAGCGTGTCGAGCGTCGGGTAGTCCAGGGTCAGCGTCGCCGGCAGTGACAGCCGCAGGCTCCCCTGCAAGCGATTGCGCAGCTCGAGCGACGTGAGGGAGTCCATCCCGAGCTCGAAGAAGCCCTGATCCGCGTCAACGGGCCGGCTGCCGTCGAGCCGCAGGACGTGCGCGAGCTGTCCGCGCACGTGCTCCCCGAGGAGCGCGCGCCGGCGGTGGGGCGGCGCCGACTGGAGCTTGTCGAGGATCCCGACCGTCGCCGCCACCGGGGGAGGGGCCATCCCCGCGAAGTCCCGGACCAGCGGGAGCCGACCCGCGCCGTCGAGGAACCTCGCCCAGTCCACGGGCACCACGCCCACCTGGGGCACGGGGCTCGAGAACAGCCGCTCCAGCGCGGCGAGCCCCTGCTCCGGGGCGATCATCCCCAGCCCCTTCTTGCGCAGCAGCTCCACCGCTTCGGCCGAAGCCGCGGCGCCAATCTCCGCCCAGCCGCCCCAGTTGATGCTCAGCGCGGGCAACCCCTGGGCCCGCCGATGCCAGGCCAGCATGTCGAGGAAGGTATTGGCGGCGCCATGGTTGCCCTGGCTGGGGTTGGCCAGCAGGGCCGCCGAGGCGGAGAACAGCACGAAGCAGTCCAGGGGCAGCCCGCGCGTGAGCGTGTGGAGGTGCCAGGCGCCCCGCACCTTGGGCGCGAGCACCTGGGAGAAGCGCTCCCAGGTGAGCTGGCTCAAGAGCCCGTTGTCGAGCACTCCGGCCGCGTGCATCACTCCGCGCAGCGCGGGCAGGTGCGCGCGGATGTGCTCCAGCACCCGGCGGACCTCCTCCTCCCGGGAGATGTCGGCCTGGAGGATGCGCGCCTGCGCCCCCGCGAGCGCCAGCTCCGCCACGACCACGTCCGCCTCGGGTCCGGTGGCGCGGCGGCCGACGAGCACCAGGTGCCGTGCCCCTCGCTCCACCATCCACCGGGCCACCCGCCGCCCCAGCCCGCCCAGTCCGCCCGTGATGAGGTACGTGGCGTCGTCGCGGAAGCGGACGGCTTCGGCCGGTGCGAGGGAGTGGCGCGCCAGTCGCGACACGAACCGCCCCTCCGCGCGACGGGCCACCTGATCTTCTTCCTGTCCCGAGGTGAACTCCTCGAGCAGCGCCTGGGCCTCCTCCTCTGGAGGATGTTCGCCCGGCTTCAGGTCGACCCGGGTGCAGCGCAGCTCGGGGTGCTCGAGCGCGATGGCCCTGCCCAGCGCCCAGAGCGGGGACTGCGCAAGCCCCGGGACATCCGGCCGCGGGCCCACGGGAACCGCGCCGCGAGTCACCAGCCACAGCGCGGGCGGTGTCGCGATGGGCGTGCGGGCCAGGGCCTGGACCAGATGCAGGGTGCCCGCGTACGAGCGGAGCGCCGCCGCTTCGAGCAGCGCTTCATCCAGTGCCTCGGCGGGGGCGGCTCCCAGGCTCCAGAGCTGCACCACACCGCCGAGCTGCATGGGCGCGGTGTCGCCGGTCGGGGCCGCCTGGGCGAACTCGACGAGGCGCCGCAGGTCCGCGGGGTTGGAGGGGTCCACACGGAACGCGTCCGGAGCCAGCTGCTCGAAGCGCTCTCCGGGATGGGCGAACAGGCACGCGTCACCCTGTCGCTGGAGTCGTGCCGCCAGGGCCTCGCCGAGCGGGCCCGCGTCCACCAGCAGCAGCCAGCGCCGCCGCGGCTTCGATGTCACCGCGGTGTCCACCCGCGCGTCCGCCCGCGCCAGGAGCGCCGCCTGCCTGGAGAGGACGGCGAGGCCTTCGTGCTCCAGGGGAAGCGCCGCCGCTTCGGAGAAGCCACACTCACGCAAGACACCGCGCCACTGCTCCGCGGAGAGCAGCGGGTGTCGAGTGCGCAGGTCGGTGTCGACGAAGCCGTTCCAACCGCCGGTGAGCCCGAAGGTCAGGTCGATCCACCGCGTCGGCTCGGTGGCCTCGAGCGCCACCAGCAGGCCCCCCGGACTCAACAGCGTGCGCACGTGGCGCAGCGACTCGCGGAGGTCGCGCGTGGCGTGCAGGACGTTGGAGGCGAGCACCAGATCGTACGCGCCCGCGGCGAGCCCCTGGGACGCGGGATCCTTCTCCAGGTCCAGCGCCTGGTAGCGCACGAACGGGTACGCCGCGAACTCCTCCGCCGCGCGGGCGGTCAGGAGCGGAGACAGGTCCGTGAAGGTGTACTCGGCGCGGTCCGCGGGGAGCAGGGGCAGCACGTAGGAGGTCGTCGCGCCGGTTCCCCCGCCGACTTCGAGGATCCGCAGCTTGCGCTGCCGCGGCAGCCGTTCGAGCACCGCGGAGAGCGCGTCCTGCACCAGCGCGTGGATCGTCCGGGAGGCGGGGGTCTTCCGGTAGAGCGCCGCGAGCTGGCGCGAGTCTCCTCCGGGGAAGAGCAGGTGCAGGGGATCGACGCGCCCCTGGAGCACCTCCGCCAGCCGCGTACCGCAGCGCTCGAGCAGGTCCAGCTCGGCCCGCACCGAGGGGTGCCGGGACGCGGTGGCTTCGAGCTGCCCACGCGCGTCGGGCCGCGCGGGCAGGCTCCGCACCTCCCATCCGTCGGCGCTCCTGTGAAGGGTTCCCTCCTCGACGAGGATGTCGAGCAGGCGCTCGAAGAGCCGACGCTGGGAGGGGATCACCCCCAGCTGCTCCGCCAGGGCCCCCGCGGAACGAGGGGCTCCCGCGAGCGGCTGCCAGCTCATCCGGCGCAGGGCCTCGAGGATGAAGGTGGCGCTCAGCGACTCCAGCTCTCGCAACCCGGACTCGTAGGGGGCGATCTCCGGAAGGCCGAGGAGCGTGGACACGCGCGGGTCCAGCCGGGCTCGCAGCGCCTCGATGGAAGGCAGGAAGTCGGGAGGCGGCGTTGTTCCCTGGAGGGACTGGAGGTTCCAGCGCACCTCGTAGAGCCAGTCCTGGAAGGGCGGCTCGGAGCGCTGTTCGCGGTGCTTTTCGACCAGCGCCGCGAGGACCCTGGGCAGGAGGCCGCGCTCCTCGGGCGTGAGCACCTGTGCTTCCTCGACCATGCGCGACAGCCGCGCGACGTCCCCTAGTTCGAGGGACCGCACCACCTGCGAGGAAGGCTCGGCGCTGGCGGCCGGGGTGCCGTGCGTGGAGCCCACGGAGGGGGAGAGCCAGTAGCGCTGGCGCTGGAAGGGGTAGGTGGGCAGGGCCACCCGGTGCCGCGCCGGGTCCTGTTCGAGGCCGGCCCAATCGAGGGGGGCGCCTCGGACGTAGAGCTCCGCCACGCTCTCCAGGAGCTGTTGCCAGTCCGGCCGCTTCGGGTTCAACGAGGGCAGCCAGGCCACGCTGGCGTCGTCCAGACAGCCCGCCCCCAATCCCGAGAGGACGGGCGCCGGGCCCAGCTCCACGAAGACGCGGCAGCCCTGCTGGTGGAGCGTCCGCACGCCCGCGGCGAACTGGACGGCCTCGCGGGCGTGGCGAGCCCAGTAGGCCGGTGAGGTGAGCTCCTGGCTCGCCAGCGCTCCCGTCAGGTTGGAGACGAGTCGAAGCCGTGGCGCCGACAGGGACACCTGGGCCGCGAGCTGCTGGAGGTCCCGAAGGATGGGCTCCTGTCCCGGCGAATGGAAGGCGTGAGAGACCTCCAGGCGCCGGGTCCGCACGCCCTCGGCCTCCCACTGCTCCGCCAGCGCGCGCACCACCTCTCGCTGGCCTGAAACCACCACGCTGCGCGGGCCGTTCACGGCGGCGATGGAGACGGCGTGCGCGTGACGGGCGAGCCTGGGCGCCAGCTCCTCCAGGGAGGCCTGCACCGACAGCATCTCGCCGTCGCGCGGCAGCTCCCCCATCATCCGCGCCCGCCCTGCGATGAGCCGCAGGCCGTCCTCCAGCGAGAAGACGCCGGCCACGCAGGCGGCGGCGTACTCCCCGACGCTGTGTCCGAGCACGGCGGAGGGGACCACGCCCCAGGAGCGCCACAGCTCCGCCAGGGCGTACTCGAAGGCGAACAGGGCCGGCTGCGTGAAGCGCGTGTCATCCAGGAGCCCGCGCGCTCCGTCGGCCGGGAAGAGCACGTCGAGCAGGGGGCGCTCGAGCTGTCCCTCCAGCAGTCCGGCGCAGCGCTCCAGTGCGTTCCGGAAGGTGGGCTGGGTCTCGTACAGCTGACGGCCCATGCCCGGGTACTGGGAGCCCTGGCCCGTGAACAGGAAGGCGATCTTCGGGCGTTCGGCGCTCGATGCGCGCCGTGCGCGGGCGTCCGGTGGGAGGGTTCCCTCCGCGGCCTCCGCCAGCTTTCGTGATGCCTCCTCCGGGGAGGCCGCGACGAGCGCCAGGCGCTGCGGCAGATGCGCGCGGCCGGAGCGTGTGGTGGAGGCAACGGCACCCAGCGAGTGGCCGGACAGGGGCAGGTGACGCGCGTAGCGGCCCGCGAGCTGTCGCAGCGCATCCTCGGCGTGCGCGGAGAGCGTGAGCAGGTGGTACGGCTGCTCGGGGGCGGGGGCCATGCGCAAGGCGGCTGGCGCTTCCTCCACGAGGACGTGCGCGTTGATGCCGCTCATGCCGAACGAGGCCACGGCGGCGGTGCGCGGTCGGTCCTGTCGGGGCCAGACCGTGTGCTTCACGGGGATGCGCAGCGGGAGCGTGTCCCAGGGGATGTGCGGGTTGGGCCGGGTGAGGTGCAGGTGCGCGGGCAGCTCGCCGTGCCGCAAGGAGAGGACGACCTTGATCAGCCCCGCGATGCCCGCCGCGGCCTCGAGGTGCCCGAGGTTGGTCTTCACCGAGCCCAGCAACAGGGGCTGGGACGCATCGCGCCCGGGGCACAGGACGTCGGCGAGGACGCGGACCTCGATGGGGTCGCCCAGCGAAGTGCCAGTCCCATGCGCCTCGACGTAGTCCACCTCGGTGGGACCGAGCCCCGCGGCCTCCAGGGCCTGACGCAGCACGCGCTCCTGCGCGGGGCCGCTGGGCACCGTCAGCCCGGCGCTCCGCCCGTCATGGTTCACCGCTGAACCCCGGAGCACGGCCAGGATGGGATCGCGGCCCGCCACCGCGTCCGAGAGGCGCTTGAGCACCACCACGCCGCAGCCCTCGCCACGGCCGTAGCCGTCCGCCGCCGCGTCGAAGGTCCTGCACCGCCCGTCGGCCGAGAGGGCCCTCATCCGGGAGAGCAGCAGGGAGATGTCCGGCGACAGCATCAGGTTGACGCCGCCGGCCAGCGCCAGGTCGCACTCGCGGGCCCGCAGCGCCTGACAGGCCAGGTGCACGGACACCAGCGAGCTGGAGCACGCCGTGGCCACCACCATGCTCGGCCCCTGGAGGCCCAGGTGGTACGAGAGCCGGCCCGCGGGGAAGCTCAGCTCGGTGCCCGTGCCCCCGTAGGGGTCGAGCGCGTCGGCCGCCACCTGCTGCGCCTGGAGCCGGGTGTAGTCCGTGGCCATCAAGCCCACGTAGACCCCGGTCCTGCTGCCGGACAGCCTGTCGGGGGCGATCCCCGCGTGCTCCAGCGCCTCCCACGCCACCTCCAGCAGGAGGCGCTGTTGCGGATCCATGCTCGCCGCCTCACGGGGCGAGATGCCGAAGAACGCGGCGTCGAACGCGTCCACCCGGTCCAGGAACGCGCCCCGGCGCGTGTACATCTTGCCGGGCGCCTCTGGATCCGCGTCGAAGTAGTCGTCGATGCGCCAGCGATCCGCGGGCACTTCGGACGTCGCGTCGCGCCCGTCGCGGAGCAGCTCCCAGAACGAGTCGGGATCCACCGCGCCGCCGGGGAACCGGCAGCCGATGCCCACCAGGGCAATGGGCTCGCGCCGGGCCTGCTCGACGGCGGCGAGCCGCGCCTCGAGTTCTTCGATGGCCAGATAGGCCTTCAGCAGTGGGGAGGGGGCGTTGGGCGGCATCACGGACGGCTCACCTCTTTCGCTCCAGCGACGCGATCTTCTTCAGGAGGAGCGCTTCGAGCTCTCCCTCGGAGAGCTGAGCGACGTCCTCGCGCGGCGCGGGGGCGGTTTTCGAGACCTGCTGGGGGACGGTGGATGCGGCTGGGCTCCGCGGTGTGAAGAGCCGTTCCTTCAAGTGGGCCATCAGGTCGTTGATGGACGGGTGATCGAAGAGCAGGGTCGAGGAGAGCGGCTTGCCGGCGCGGGCTTGCAGGTGGTTGCGCAGCTCGAGCGCCATCAGGGAGTCCAGACCCAGCTCGAAGAGGCTCTGGTCCGTGGGCGCGGCCTGTCCCGCGGACAGCCCGAGCACCCGCGCCGCTTCGGCCTGAAGCACCTCGAGCAGGTCCCGCTCCGCCTCCTCGGGAGACAGGCCCGCGAGCCGTGCCTCCAGCGTCCGCGTCGGCTGCGCGGGCGAGGGCCCCTGGGGCGCTGGCGCCGTGCGCACGAAGCGCGACAGCCAGCGTGGCGGAGGAGGCGCGTCCCCGTGGGCCGGGAGGGATCTCCGCTGGCGGGGGAGCACCGCCACCTGGGCTCGCTCCGACGCGAGCAACACCTCGAAGGCCCGCATGCCTTCGGCGGGCGTCAGGGCGCGGATGTCCAGGTGCTCCCAGCGGGCGCGGTCGCGGACGCCCAGGTTGGCGGCCATCCCCGCGCCGGCCCAGGGCCCCCAGTTGATGCCGAGCCCGGGCAGCCCGAGCGAATGGCGGTAGGCCACGAGGCCGTCGAGGAAGGCGTTCGCCGCCGCGTAGTTGCCCTGGCCCGCGGAGCCCAGGAGCGCGGCCGCCGACGAGAAGCACGCGAAGAAGTCGAGCGGCATCGACCGGGTCGCGGCGTGCAGGAGCCAGCTCCCCATCACCTTGGGGGCCAGCGCGCGCTCGAAGCGCTCCCAGGGCAGTTGCAGCAACACGCCGTCGTCATTGATCCCAGCGGCATGCACCACACCGCGCAGGGGCGGGAAGGAGTCGGCCAGCCGCGTGAAGAGGTCCTGCACCGCGTCCGGACGGGAGAGGTCCGCCTCCAGGAGCAGCACCGTGGCGCCAGCGGCTTCGAGCGCGTCGAGCCCCTGGCGCTGCTCCGCGGTAGGGGACGAGGCGCGACGGCCCACCAGGGCCAGGTGCCGGGCGCCGCGCTCCACCAGCCAGCGTGCGACGTGCAGCCCCAGCGCGCCGAGCCCTCCCGTCACGAGGTAGCCGGCCTCCGGGCGAAGCTCCACGGTCCGTGCACCGGCAGCCGGGGCCACGGGGGAGAGCCGCGCCACGTAACGCATGCCCTCGCGCAGGGCGAACTCTTCCTCCTCGTCCGGCTCCACGAGCGCCAGCGCCAGCGCGGTCAGGTCCTCCCGTGTCCGGGTGGGTCCCAGGTCGAAGCGCACGCACCGCAGCTCCGGGTGTTCGAGCGCGAGGACTCGCCCGAGGCCCCATACGGAAGCCTGGGCGGGCTCCACCGGCGAGCGCGTCGCGCCGACCACCTGCGCGCCGCACGTGCCAAGCCACAGCCTGGGAGGGGACACGCCTTCCCCGGCGACCAGGAGGCGCAGCAACTGGAGCACGCTCCCGCAGCCGCGCAGGTGCAGCTCGCGCAAGGTGTCGCTCGAGGTCGTCTCGTCGACATGGGCGTCCAGGCTCCAGAGGTGGACGAGCCCCCGAGGTGCGTGCTCGCGCACGAGGCGCTGGAGGAGCTGCTCGGCGGACCGTGGCTCCGACAGGTCGAGCACGAGTCGATCCGGTCCCTCGGTGTGAGGGCCCGCGCGCTCGAAGAGCAGCACGCACGCCTCACCCCGCGCGCGCAGCTCCTCCGCGAGCCGGAGGCCGACGCCGCCTGGGTCCGCGAGGATCAGCCAGCGGCCGGGCTCGCGCGGGGAAGCAGGGCGCGGTGACGGCTCGGCGGGCTCCCAGGTCATCTCATGGAGCCAGTCGCGCTCCCGGCCTTGGAGTCCGTGCAGCAGCTCGGGGCTCACCCGACGGCCGACGAAGCCGTCGACCTCGGCGATCTCCTGGCCCCGCGCGTCGACGAGGCGGATGTCTCCCACCAGCGTCTCCTCCGTGCGGCTCTCCGCCCGGCGCAGCCGCACATGGCACCAGAGCGGGAAGTGCGTGGGGCGGCCATGGAGGCGCAGGCGCTCGATGCTGAAGGGAACGAACGTCGGCAGCTCGCCGGACGCGTCGGGTGTCAGCGCCGCCAGCAAGAGCTGGAAGCAGGAGTCCAGCAGGGCAGGGTGGAGCGGGTAGCGCTCCTCTGGAGTCAGTGCCTCGGGCACCTCCATGCGGCCGAGGGCTTCCTGGCCGCGCCGCCACAGCGCCCGGTGCCATTGGAAGCCTGGCCCAAGGTCGATTCCTCGACGGCGGATGGAGCTGAAGAACGAGCCAGGGTCGAGGGCTTCGGTGAAGCCCGCACGCAGCTCCGCGAGCGGGAGCCGCTCGAGCGCGGCCCCGTCGGTGTCATGGGCGCTCGCTGCCCGCGCGCGGCCCGTCGCGTGGGAGGTCCACTCGACGCGCGCTCCGTCCGCGTCGGGTTCGAGCGTCAGCACGGTGAAGCTGTCCCTCGCGGTGCCTTCGGGACTCAGCACCACCTGGAGGTCGCGGATCCTGCCCTCGGGCAGCACGAGCGCCTGGGGAAAGGAGACGTGCTCGAGCACGCTGCCCCGCCCGCCATGCACCTGCCCGGAGATGGCGAGCACATGGGCCAGATGGCTGGCGCCAGGGACCGTGACCTCTCCAAAGACGATGTGGTCCTTGAGGAAGGGCAGCTCCTCCACGCCGATCCGGCTCTCGAACAGGGTCTGGCCGATCAGCGGCGAGTGCACACGCCGGCCAGGAATGGGCGACGCCACGCTGGACGCGGGACGCGCTGCCGGTCGGGTGGGCGGGTCGCACCAGTACCGCATGCGCTGGAAGGGATAGGTGGGAAGCGGGACTCGCCGGCCCTTCGCCGCATCAGGCAGCGAAGCCCAGGAGACCTCACCCCCACGCTCGTACAGCGCGCCCAGGCTGGACAGGAGCCGCCGTGGCTCGTCCCGCCCGTCCCCGGTGAGGTGCGCGGACTGCTCCGGGGGACTGCCATTGCGTGAGGCGCGCCGCGCGAGCTCCTGGGCCAGCTCCGCCGCGGACGCGCCAACGACGGCGCGGCGGTAGGGGAAGTGGGCGCGTCCGGTGCTCGCGCTGTAGCAGACGTCGTGCGCGGAGAGCTCCGGGTGCGCGATGAGGTGGTGCTGGAAGCGCTCCGCGAGCTGATCCAGGGCCTCCGGGCTCCGGGCCGACAGCATCAGCAGGGAGGCCCGGGGAGTGGGGACCGGGCGCGCGGGCCTCGCTGGCGCCTCTTCGAGCACCAGGTGCGCGTTGGTTCCACTCAACCCGAAGGCGCTGATCCCCGCGATCCGCTTGCCACGCCTGTCCCACGGGATGGGGGAGGTGGGCACCCGGAGGGGGAAGCGATCCCAGGGGATGTGTTCGCTCGGGCGCTCGAAGCTCGGGTGCGGCGGAATCTCTCCATGGCGCAGCGCCAGGGCGACCTTGATCAGGCTGGCGATGCCGGCCGCGGGCTCCAGGTGGCCGATGTTGGTCTTCACCGAGCCGACCCAGAGCGGTTGCTCCGGAGAGTGCGCGGGGCCGAAGACAGCGCCCAGGGCCTCGAACTCGATGGGATCTCCCAGCCGCGTTCCGGTGCCGTGGGCCTCGACGTAGCTCACCTCGCTGGGGGCGACGCGGGCGATCTCGAGCGCCTGGCGGATCAGCGCCTGCTGGGCCAGTCCGTTGGGCACCGTGAGCCCGCTGCTGGGCCCGTCGTGGTTCACCGCGGAGCCGCGGATCACCGCCAGGATCTCATCCTCGTCCTGGAGTGCGTCCGACAGCCGCTTGAGCACCACCGCGCCGCAGCCCTCGCCGCGCCCGTAGCCATCGGCCGAGGCGTCGAACGTCTTGCAGCGGCCGTCCGGCGACAGGGCGCGGGCCCGGCTCAGGAACAGCATCACCTCCGGGGCGAGGATGAGCTGCACGCCTCCGGCGAGCGCCAGCCGGCACTCTCCGTTGCGCAGGCTCTGGATGGCCAGATGGACCGCCACCAGCGAAGAGGAGCAGGCGGTGTCCACCACGAGGCTTGGGCCCTGGAGTCCCAAGGCATGAGACAGCCGCCCGGCCGCGAAGCTCAGTCCGCTCCCGGTCCCCGCCCACGCGGTGATGCGGGTCGGGTCCGGAGAGAGGAGCTGGAACAGCGCATAGTCGCTCTGCCCGATGCTGACGAAGGTCCCGATCCGGTTGCCCGCGAGGCGGCTGGGGACCTGGGCCGCGTTCTCGAAGGCCTCCCAGCAGACCTCCAGCATCAGCCGCTGCTGCGGATCCAGGCTCGCGGCCTCACGGGGAGAGATGCCAAAGAAGAGCGGATCGAACTGATCCACATGCTTCAGGAACGAGCCGGACCGGGTGTACATCTTCCCGGGCCGCTCAGGGTCGGGGTCGAAGTAGGACTCGACGTCCCAACGGTCCGCGGGGATGGGGCCCACGGCCTCCTGGCCCTGGTGCAGCAGCCGCCAGAAGGCCTCGGGGTCCTCCGCGCCAGGGAAGCGGCAGCCCATGCCCACGATGGCGATGGGCTCGGCGCGGGCGCGCTCGTTGGCCTCGAGCTTCTCGATGACGAAGAGCGCCTGCTCCAGGGCCCTCTGCTGTGCGAGCGTGGACTCTTGACCCATGACGTTCCCCTAGCCGTGCGTCTGGTACTTCCGGGCGATGCGCGCGATGAGCTCTTCCGGCGAGAGCGTGGGGGCCTCGCCGCCGCGGGGGTCCTCCGGGCCGGCTCCAACTGGGGCGCTCGGTGACTCCGGAGGGCTTTCAGCCGAGAGCAGGACGTCCTGGAGGTGCTGCGCCAGCGCCTCGATGCGCGGATAGTTGAAGATGAGCGCCGCGGAGAGCGGCTGGCCCAGATCCTTCTGGAGCCGGTTGCGCAGCTCCACGGCCATCAGTGAGTCCATGCCCATCTCCGCGAAGCCCCGCTGCGCGTCCATGGGCTGCTCTGGCTCCCACCTGAGGATGCGGGCCACCTGACCGCGCACGTACGTGTGGAGGAAGCCGGGGCGCTCGGTCGCGGGTGTCGACCCCCAGCGCTGTCGCCAGGAAGGCCCCGTGTCCTCCGCGGGTGCACCGCCGGAGGGTGCGCCGTCTCGGAGTCGCCGCAGCAGCGGCATCCGGGGCCGGGCCCGGGAGGCGAAGGTGCTCCAGTCGATGGGCAGCACGGCGACGTCAGGCTCGCGCGAGGACAGCAGCGCTCCGAGCGCCTGGAGTCCCTGGGCCGTCTCGAGCGCTCCGAGCCCTTCGTCCGCCATGCGCTGGCGGCTGTGCGCGTCGAGTCCAGCGGCCATCCCCAGGTCCTTCCAGGGGCCCCAGCCAATGCTCAACCCGGGCAGCCCGAGTCCGCGCCGGTAGCGCGCCAGCGCATCGAGGAAGGCGTTGGCGGCGGCGTAGTTCGACTGGCCGGGCGCGCCGAGCAGGGCCGCCGCGGAGGAGAAGCAGACGAAGAAGTCCAGGGCCTCGTGGCGCGTGGCGAGGTGCAGGTTCCAGGCGCCGTCGGCCTTGGGTCGCCGCACCCGCTGGAAGCGCTCGGGGGTCTGCTGCCGCAGGGTCCCGTCGTCGAGGACGGCCGCCGCATGCACGACCCCGCGCAGGGGCGGGAAGCGGGCCTTCAACGCCGCGAGCACCCCGGTGACATCCTCGGGTCGCGAGACGTCACCCGGGAAGACCAGGACCTGGGCACCCGCGAGCTCCAGCGACTCGACGGCCTCCCGCGCCGTGCTCGATGCGGATCCGGAGCGGCCCATGAGGACCAGGTGCCGCGCTCCCTGCCGCACCATCCAGGCCGCGACGGCCAGCCCGATGCCGCCCAGGCCTCCGGTGATCAGGTAGCTGGCGCGAGCATTGAATACGAGCGGGGGAGGCGCCTCGAATGGAAGGGGCTCCAGCCGGGCCGCGTAGCGTTGCCCGCGCCTCAAGGCGAGGCGGTCCTCGTCGTCAGGGGAGCGCAGCTCGGCGTCGAGCCCCGCGGCGACATCGTCATGGGTCCCATCGGAGGCCACGTCGATCAATCGCACCCGCAGCTCCGGGTGCTCCAGGCTGGCCACCCCCGCGAGCCCCCACAGCGGAGCCTGGGCCACGGAGCGCGGGCCGGGCTCTCCGCCTGGCGCATGCACGCCGCGAGTCACGCACCAGAGCGGCGGCTGCACGGCCTGGGTCCGCTTGCCGAGCTCTTGGAGCAGCCACAGCACTCCGTCACACGTCGAGCGCTGCGCGATGTCGAATGTGGCGGCGTCCAGTCCCTCCGGGTCGGGAGCATCCAGCGCCCAGAGATAGACGATGCCCGCGAGGGGCGGTCTGCCCGGAGTCCCGAAGCCCTGGAGCCAACGCGCGAGCACGGCGGACGGCGCCAGTCCCGGCTCCTGTGAGGACGGCCCCAGCAGGTCCTCCGCGGTGGCCAGCATGCAGTGCTCGCCCCGCGCCTCCAGCCGGGTCGCCAGCGCGCGGCCCAGGCCGCCTCGGTCCGCGAGGATCAGCCACTCCCCCGTGTTCCGGGCGGTGGTCAGGACCTGTCCGGGGGGCGTGGGACTCCAGGAGACGCGGTACAGCGTCGAGGCCATCTCCGCCTCCGACCGCTGGCGCTGGTGCTCGCGCACGAGCGCTTCCGCCACCTGGGGCAGCGTCTCCAGCGCCGCTCCGGTGAGCGCGCCGCCACGGCGCAGATGCTCGGCGAGGCCACGCACGTCGCCGGACTCGAGCAGCGAGGTGAGCGGCGTGTGTCCCGCTGGCCGACCTTCATCGCGCGAGGAGGGGGCACGGACCCGCGCGTCGCCAGTCGCCTCGAACCAGAAGGACTTCCGCTGGAAGGGGTAGGTGGGCAGGACGCGCTTGTGGCGGGCGTAGCCCTGGTCGAACCCCGCCCAGTCCACCGGCGCCCCGCGCACATACAGCGAGCCCAGGCTCTCCAGCAGGGTCTGCCAGTCGTCCCGGCCCTGTCTCAGGCTGGCCAGCCAGAGCAGGTCGGCATCCGGTGCGCACAGCCGCCCCAGACTCGACAGCGTGGGCTTGGGCCCCAACTCGACGAACACGCGGAACCCGCGTTGGACCAGGGACTGGACGCCTTCAGCGAACCGCACGGGCTGGCGCACGTGACGACACCAGTATCCGGCCGTCGCGACCTCGGCCGTCGCGACCCCGCCACCGACGTTGGAGATCAACTCCAGGCTCGGCGGTGAGAGCGTCATGGTGCGCAGCACGCGCTCGAACGCGGGCAGCATCGGCTCCATCAGGGGCGAGTGGAAGGCGTGGGAGACCTGCAACCGCGCCGAGCGGATCCCCTGCGCCGTGAGCCGCGCGACCACCGCGTCGACGGCTCGCTCGCTGCCAGAGATGACCACGCTCTCCGGGCCGTTGAGCGCGGCGATGGCACACGCGCCCCGGTCCGCTCCCAGCGCCTGCTCCACGCGCGCGGGGCTCGCGGAGACGGCCGCCATGGTGCCGCGCTCGGGCAGCTCCTGCATCAGGCGCCCACGCTCGGCGATCAGCTTCAGCCCATCCTCCAGGCTGAACACCCCTGCCACGCAAGCCGCCGCGTACTCACCGACGCTGTGACCCAGCACCGCCCCGGGCACGATGCCCCACGACTTCCAGAGCTCCGCGAGTGCGTACTCGATCGCGAACAGCGCCGGCTGGGTGTAGGCCGTCTGGTGCAGCAGCGGGTGTGCCTGGGGCGCGTGGTACAGCACGTCCAGGAGGGGGCGTTCGAGGAGGGGACGCAGCAGCGCGTCGCACTGCTCCATGCTCTCGCGGAAGACGGGCTGGGATTCGTACAGCTTGCGGCCCATGTCCGGGTACTGGGACCCCTGGCCGGTGAAGAGAAAGGCCACCTCGGGCGGCTCCGCCGGAGCCTGACCGGTGAGGAGCGCGGAAGGTGCGCCCGAGGCGAACGCCTCGAGCTGTGCGGCCAGCGCCTCGCCCGTGCCCGCGAACGCGCCGAGGCGATGGGGCAGGTGCGCGCGTCCGGTGTTCGCGCTGAAGCACGCATCAGCGAGGGCGAGCGACGGTTCGGCTCGCAGCCGGCCCGCGAAGCGCGCGGCGAGCTGCTGGAGCGCGGGAGCGCCGCGCGCCGACAGGGTGAGCAGGTGGAGGGGGCGCTCCAGGGGGGGCTCCTGCTCTTCCTCCTCCTGTGGCGCGGGGGCCGTGCCGGGAGCGCTCTCCAGCAACACGTGGGCGTTGGTGCCGCTGAACCCGAAGGAGCTGATCCCCGCGATGCGGCGTCCGTGGGTCGAGGGCCAGGGTTGGTGCTGCGTCGGGATCTGGATGGGGAGCCGGTCCCAGGGCACGTGCGGGTTGGGCTGGCTCAGGTGCAGGTGCGCGGGGATCTCCCCGTGCTGGAGCGCGAGGGCGACCTTGATCAACCCCGCGATGCCGGCCGCGGCCTCGAGGTGCCCGATGTTCGTCTTGACCGAACCCACGAGCAGCGGCTGCTCGGGGGGACGCGGGCCGAAGACGGCGCCCAGGGCTCCCAGCTCGATGGGATCTCCGAGCGAGGTGCCGGTGCCATGGGCCTCCACGTAGTCCACCTGCTCCGGGTTCACGCCGGCGCCCTGCAGGGCCTGCCGGATGACGGCCTGTTGGGCGGGGCCATTGGGCACCGTCAGGCCACTGCTGCGTCCGTCCTGGTTGACGGCGGAGCCGCGGATGACCGCGACGATGGGATCCTGATCCCTCAGCGCGTCCGCGAGCCGCTTCAGGACGACGATTCCCGCGCCCTCTCCGCGCACATAACCGTCCGCGGCGGCGTCGAAGGTCTTGCACCGTCCATCCGGCGCCAGCATCCGCCCCTGCGAGAAGTTGAGGTGGAACTGGGCCGAGAGCAGCCGGTTCACTCCGCCCGCGAGCGCCAGATCACACCCGCCAGCGCGAAGGGCCTGACAGGCCAGGTGCACCGCGACGAGGGACGAAGCGCACGCGGCATCCAGGGCCACGCTCGGTCCCTGAAGTCCCAGGTGGTACGACAATCGTCCCGCGGCCATGCTGTGCGCGGTGCCGGAGAACGCGTAGGCGTCGAAGGACTCGGGCGGGCGAGTGTCCAGGAGCTGCGCGTAGTCCCCGGTGCTGAGTCCCACGTAGACGCCCGTGAGCGAACCGGCCAGCTGGTCCGGGGCCATCCCCGCGCGCTCCAGCGCCTCCCAGCTCACTTCCAGCAGGAGGCGCTGCTGGGGATCCAGGCTCGCCGCCTCGCGCGGAGAGATCCCGAAGAAGTCCGCGTCGAACTCCGAGCGCGTGGAGAGGAACGCCCCCTTGCGGGTGTGCATCCTCCCGGGCACGTCCGGGTCCGGCGAATACCAGGCGTCGATGTCCCAGCGGTCGCGAGGCACCTCGGTGACGGTGTCCACGCCGTCGCGGAGCACCCGCCAGAAAGCCTCCGGGGTGGTGGCCTCACCGGGGAAGCGGCAGCCCATGCCGACAATCGCGATGGGCGTGGCGTTGAGCAACTCGAGCCCTGGCCGAAGCTGCTCGGCCGCGAACGCGAGCTTGACGGACGACATGGCGGAGAGCCGGTGCGAGCGGTTCATGTCGCGCTCCCTCCATTTCGAGGTGGCGCGGGTGGCGCCTCGCTCGTGTCCGGTGCCGTCGTCGATCGGCGCCCGGTCTTGAGTTGTCTCGTCAGGTCGCGCTCCGACGTCTGCTCGACCTGGGAGAGCAGGGCGTCCAGGTCCGGGGTGAGCCCGGTGGCCATGTGCGGTGCGTCCTGTGGGGGCGCCACCGTCTTCGCGCGCCTTGCCGGGGAGGGCGGCGCCACGGGCCCCGCCTCGCTCCGGGGCTCATGATGCAGTTGGACCGCGAGCACGTCGGTCCACAGGTGCTCCGTGAGCGCGACGACGGTCGGGTGATCCATGGCCAGCGTGGAGGAGAGGGAAGCACCCGTGCCGCGCTCGAGCCGGTTCTTCAGCTCCAGCGCCGTGAGCGAGTCCATGCCCATGTCGAAGAGACCCTGCCGGGGGTCGATGGCGCTCGCGGATCCGAGCCCCAGCACGGAGGCCACCTGCTCGCGGACATGCGTGGTGAGCACCGCCTGTCGCTTCTGCGCGGGGGTCTCCGCGAGTGTGCGCAGCAGGTGCTCCGGCGGGGGCATGGCGACGCTGGCCGGGACTTCAACGCGGGTGACGCCTCCCGCCATCCGCCCTGCCTGCGCGCGTGCTGGCGCCGGCTCGCGCTGGGCGCCTGGGTCGGTCCTCGCGACGAGCAGTGTCTGCTGGAGCAGTGCGCGGGCGCTGCCTGCCGGGTGGACGCTGGCGACGCTGGGGAAGCCACACTCCGCGAGCAGGGCCTGCCAGCGCCGAGGCGAGAGCAGCGGGTGCGACGGGCGCAGCGCGGTGTCGGTGAAGCGCCACCAGCCCCGCGTCATGCCGAACGTCAGGTCCAGCCAGCGGCGCGGCGCGGTGGCCTCGATGAGCAGGAGGATGCCACCCGGAGCCAGGAGCGTCCGGACATGCCGCAGCGTCCGCTCCAGCTCGGCCGTGGCATGCAGCACGTTCGAGGCCACCACCAGGTCGAACGCGTGGGACTCCACACCCTGCTCTTCGGGAGGGCGCTCGATGTCCAGCGGGACGTACCGGAGGAAGGGGTACGCGTGGAACCGCTCCTGCGTGCGCGTGGCGAAGCGGGCGGAGACGTCCGTGGCCACATACTCCGTGAGCGAGGCAGGCAGGTGCGGCAGGAGCGCGGCCGTCGTCCCGCCAGTGCCCGCCCCGACCTCGAGCACGCGCAGGGAACGCTTCGGCGACAGTCGCTCCAGGAGTGGGGTGAGCGCCGCTTGCACCAGCCGATTCATCTGCAGTGCGCCCTCGGAGGACTCGTAGATGCGCGAGGCCAGGTCGAGGCTTCCGTCAGGGAAGAGGAGCTCCAGCGGATCCTGTAGGCCCGCGAGGACGGCGCCCAGCCGTGCTCCGCTGCGCTCGAGCAGCGCCAGCTCCGGCTCGGTGCCTGGGAAGCGGGAGCGCAGCGCGCCGAGCAGCTGCTCGGGTGAAGCGTGATCCGGGGCGCGCAGCACCTCCCAATGGGCACCCTTGCGCTCGACGCGCCCCTCCTCGGCGAGCATCTCAAGCAACCGCGCGAACAGCCGGCGGTGACGCTCGACCACTCCCAGTCGCTCCGCCCAGGCCTCGGAGGTGAAGGACTGTCCGGGCACCAGGGGCGCCCCCAGCGCTTCGAAGGCTCGGGCGATGTAGCGGGTGCAGAGGGCCTCCACCTGGGCGACCGGACCGTCATCCGCGGAGGTGGGTGCGTTCGAGGACTCCAGGGCAGGGGACTCGCAGAGGTCGGCGGGCAGCCGCGAGACGAGGACTTCGGGCCCCGGGAACCGGGTGGCCGCCGCTTCCGTCGCCCCCATCACCTCCGTGGTGGAGCCGTGCGCGTCGGAACCTCCGGGCTCCTGGAACCAGCTTCGCTGGCGCTGGAACGGGTAGGTGGGGAGGACGACCTTGCGACGCGAATCGCCGCGATGGAACGCCGCCCAGTCGATCGGCGCTCCCAGGCAGTAGAGCGTCGCCACATGCTCGAGCGTCATCGACTCCTCCTCGGCGGGCCGCGGGCATGACAGCCACGTGACCTTCTCCGAGGCGGAGGCCCCAGGGCCCAGCTCGAGGATGACGCCGGCCCCCTGTCGCTCGAGTGCCCCGATGCCCTGTACGGCGTGACCCGCGCTGGGGCGATACCTGGACCAGTACTCCAAGGGGGCGATGCTGGCGGGGAGGGGGCTGCCCGTGACATGCGACACGAGCCCGAGCTTCGGAGGGTGGAAGGAGATGCCCGCCGCGAGTCGCGCGAGCTCGGGGACCCGGGCATCCGAAGCGAGCGCTGCCCGTGGATCCAACGCCGCGCGCGCGGCGACCAGCCGCAGCCCGTCCTCGATGCTGAAGACCCCCGCCACGCAGGCGGCGGCGTACTCGCCCACGCCATCCCCCAGCGCGAAGGCGGGGGGAACTCCCCATGACAGCCAGAGCCGCGCCAGCGCGACCTCGAAGGCGAAGCGCGCGGGATGGGCGTACCTGGGCTCTTGGAGGAGTGCCTCACCGGAGGAAGCGTGAAGCGCCTCGATCAGGGACAGTCCGGTCGCGTCGCGCAGCGCCCGGTCGCACGCATCGAAGGCATCGCGGAAGATCGGCTGGCCCGCGTACAGCTCGCGCCCGAGGCCCGTCGGACGCGCGCCTTCACCGGGGAACAGGAATGCGACCCGAGGCAAGGCGCCGGGTTGCACGCGCCCTTGCGTCGAGGTCTCCGCCTGACGGCCTTGCGCGAGCGCGTCCAGCCGCGAGCGCAGCTCCTCCGAGGTGGTCCCGCGCACGCCGAGCCGGAAGGGCAGATGGGCACGGCCTGTGCTCGCGGTGAAGCAGAGGTCGCCCAGGTCCTGGCCGGGATGGGCTTCCAGGTGCCGGGCATACCGGTCTGCCTGTGCCCGCAGCGCGGGCTCCGACGCGGCCGAGAGCACCAGCAGGTGCGGTGGGCGTTCCCTTCGCGGAGCGGCGGCCAGGGCTTTGGGGGCCGGGGCCTCTTCGAGCACCACGTGCGCGTTGGTGCCGCTGAAGCCGAAGGCGCTCACCCCCGCCAGGCGTCTCCGAGAGCTGGCCGGCCAGGGGCGCAACGCCGTGGGGACCTCGAGCGGAAGCTCGCTCCAGGGGATCCGCGGATTGGGGTGGCTCAGGTGCAGGTGCGGAGGGATGGCCGCGTTCTGAAGAGAGACCACGAGCTTCATCAAGCCCGCGATGCCTGCCGCGCTCTCGAGATGACCCATGTTGGTCTTCACCGAGCCCACGAGCAGCGGCTGATCCGCGGGGCGGTCCTGGCCGTAGGTCGCCCCCAGCGCTCCGAGTTCAATCGGATCGCCCAGGGGAGTCCCCGTGCCGTGGGCTTCGACGAGCGAAACGTCGGCCGCGGAGACGCCAGCATTCGCGAGCGCGTCCCGGATGACCTCTTCCTGGGCGGGGCCCATGGGGACCGTCAGCCCACTGCTGCGGCCGTCCTGGTTGACCGCCGAGCCGCGGATGAGGGCCAGGATGGGGCTGCCATCGGCCAGTGCGTCCGACAGCCGCTTGAGGACGATGACGCCGCACCCCTCGCCCCGGGAGAAACCGTCCGCGGAGGCGTCGAACGTCTTGCACCGCCCGTCGGGGGACAGCATCCGGGCGCGGCACTCGAGGAGGTAGGGCAGGGGAGAGAGGATGAGGTTCACGCCGCCAGCCAGCGCCAGCTGGCACTCCCGGGCCCGCAGGCTCTGGCAGGCCAGGTGGACCGCCACCAGGGACGAAGAACAGGCGGTGTCGACGACGAGGCTCGGCCCTCTCAGTCCGAGGACATAAGAGAGCCGCCCCGCGGCCACGCTCGGGTAGGAGCCGGTGGCGGAGTACAGGTCGACGAGCTCCGGACGGTTCGTCAGCCGGAGGTAATCGACGTTCATCAGGCCGACGAAGACCCCGGTCCGGCTCCCGGAGAGCGAGGCGGGAGAGATGCCGCCGCGCTCCAGCGCCTCCCAGGCCACTTCCAGCAGCAGACGCTGCTGGGGGTCCATCATCGCGGCCTCTCGCGGGGCGATCCCGAAGAACGGCGCGTCGAACTGATCCACGCCCCCGATGAAGGCCCCGTGGCGGGTGTACATGGCCGCCGGAGTCTCGGGGTTGGGGTCGTAGTACGCGTCAACGGGCCAGCGCGCCGGTGGCACCTCGGTGATGGCGTCCACGCCATCGCGAAGCAGGCGCCAGAAGGACTCGGGCGTATCGGCGCCTCCGGGGAAGCGGCACCCCATCCCGACGATGGCGATGGGCTCGGTCCGGCTCTGCTGGAGCTCGTGGAGCTTGCCCTCGAGGCTGTCGATCTTCAGCAGGGCATTCTTGATGAGCGTCCCGTAATCGGGGCCCGCGGCTTTCCCTTCCATCACCCCCCCTGCTCCATCGATGCCAGCTTCGAGGTCAGCAGCGCGGCGAGCTCATCCTGTGAGAGGGATTCCAGGGCAAGCTGCCCGGCGTCCTCCCGAGGCTCCGGCGAGCGACGCGGGTCGGGAGTGGATGGCTCCTTCATGGCGAGCACGCGCTCCGCCAGATGACTCGCGAGCGCATCCACCGTCGGATGATCGAAGACCAGGGTCGCCGCGAGCTTGCATCCGAGGCTGGCCTGCAGGCGGTTGCGCAACTCGACCGACGTCAGCGAGTCCATGCCCAGTTGGAAGAAGCCCTGCTCCGAAGGGAGCTGATCCGACGAACTCCACCCGAGCACCTTCGCGACCTGAACCTGCACGTGGTGCTTGAGCAGATCCCGCTGCTCATGCGCGGCGGCCGTCTGGATCCGGCGCAGCGCCTCTCCGCGCGCCTCGGGCTCCTCACGCGCCGTCGTGGGAGTCATCTCGGAGAAGAAGCGCGACGGTGCGTGCTGAGAGAGGAAGCGCGGCCAGTCGATGGGCGCGATGCCCACCTGGCTCGCCCCCTGGAGGAAGAAGTGCGCCAGCGCCGCGAGTCCCTGCTCCGGAGCGATGGTGCCAATCCCCTTGACCCGCCAGCGCTCGCTCACCTGCTTTCGGGCCGCGGCGCCCACCTCCGACCAGGCGCCCCAGTTGATGCTCAGGGCGGGCAGCCCCTGGGCGCGGCGCGCATGGGCGAGCGCGTCGAGGAAGGCATTGGCGGCCGAGTGGTTGGCCTGCCCGGCGGAGCCAATGAGCGAGGCCGTGGAGGAGAAGAGGACGAAGAAGTCCAGCGGCTGATCCCGGGTCGCCTCGTGCAGGTTGAAGGCCCCCTGCACCTTGGGGGCGAGCACGCTCGCGAAGCGCGCCCACGTCTGCTGTCGCAGGGCCCCATCCTCGAGCACCCCCGCGCTGTGAATGACACCGCGCAGGGAGATGCCCTCGCGAGTCAGCCGGGCCACCACTTCCCGGCACGCGGCGGCATCGGACACGTCCGCCCGCACCAGGTCGATGCGTGCGCCAGCGCGCACCAGCTCCGCCACGTCGGACTGGAGCTGTCCCATGTCCCGGCGCCCGAGGAGCACCAGATGGCGCGCACCGCGCTCCACGAGCCACCGCGCCACCAACAGGCCCAATCCGCCCGAGCCACCAGTGATGAGATACGCCGCGTCCGGCAGGAATCGCGGTGTGCCCTCCGGGCTCCACGGCTGGCGGCTGGGCACGAGCCGGGCGGTGAAGCGTGATGGCCCCCGGAACGCGACCTGCGACTCACCCTCCTCGGCGAGGAGCTCTCCTGCGAGCTCGTCCGCTCCGGAAGACTCAGAGGCGCCCGGATCCAGATCCACCCAGGCGCAGCGCAGCTCCGGGTGCTCCAGCGCGATGACCTTGGCCAGCCCAGCCAGGGGGGCTTGAGCGATGCCCGGGAGCTCCGGGACGGGGCCCGCGGCGGAGGCGCCACGGGTCACGAGCCAGAGCGCGGGAGGCTGCGTCGGTTCGGCTTCGAGAAGCGCCTGGACCAGATGCAGGGCGCTGCCGCAAGACTGGTGCGAGGCAGCCTCCAGCGACTCGGGCGTGAGCGACCGCAGGTCGGCGGCCTCCAGGCTCCAGAGGTGGACCACACCGCGCAGCGCTTGGGGGCCGAGCGTGCGCAGCAGCTGGCGCATGTCGTCAGGGCGCTCGGGTGACACGGAGAAGGTCTCCGCGTCGACCTGGGCGTACTCCGGCCCCGGAAGGGCCAGGGTGCACGGCTGTCCCCAGGCCCGCAGTCGTTCGGCCAGGGCACGGCCGGTGCCCGAGGACTCGGCGAGGATGAGCCAGCGCCGCGCCACGTCCGCCTGGGCACCGAGGCTGGGTGCCCGCGCGATGAGCACGGACTGAGGAAAGAGGACGGCATCCTCCAGGCTGAGCGCCACGGGCTGCTCAAAGCCCTCCTCTTCGAGCAGGGCCGTCCAGCGCGGCGCTGACAGCAGGGGATGGGATCCGCGCAGCTCTGGATCCTGGAAGCGCCACCAGCCCTCGGTCAGTCCGAAGATGAGGTCGATCCACCGGCGCTTCGACGTGCCCTCGAGCAGGACCAGCTCACCGCCCGGTGCCAGGAGCTGGAGGACGTGTCGCAGCGTCTGACGCAGCTCCGCCGTGGCGTGCAGCACGTTGGCGGCCAGGACCAGGTCATAGGTGTGCGGCTGGAAGCCCTGCGCGCCGGGGGCTGACTCGATGTCGAGCAGCTTGTATTGCACGAAGGGAAACGCGCTGAAGCGCTCCGCGGCCCGGCTGGTGAAGAGGGTGCTGACGTCGGTGAAGACGTAGGTCGTCTGATCCGCGGGCAGCAGCGGCAGCAGTCGCGCGGTGATGGATCCGGTGCCCGCGCCAATCTCCAGCACGCGCAGCGGCCTCCCCGGAGGCAGTCGTGAGAGGGCGAGCTGAACGGTGCGCTCGACGAGCGCGTTCATGCCCCGGAAGGTGGGCGCTTCCTGATACAGCCGCGTCAGCGTCGACGTGTCCGCCTCGGGGAACAGCAGCTGCAGGGGCTGCACGTCGCCCCGAAGCACGCCCGCCAGGTTGTTTCCGCAGCGCGAGAGCACCTCGAGCTCGGTCGAGGCCTGCGGGAAGTCGCGCAGGAGCGCGGCGGTCTCCACGGCGGCGTCGGTGGACACGGGAGGGACCCGGGCGACCCAACCCTCGCCCTGGCGCGCGAGGAGTCCTTCCTCGGTCAGCAGCGAGAGGAGGGCGCCCAGCAGCCGGTAATGGCGCGGAACAATCCCCAGCGTGGTGGCGAGTTCATCCCGGGTGAACGGCCGCTCCGGTTCGCCCGTCCAACCCAGCTGGAGGAGGGCCTGCTGGGAGAACGTGGCGCACAGCGCCTCCAAGCGCTGCGCGAGCGGCGCGAGGGCGCGACCCTCCGCGGTGCTCGCCATGGCCGCCTCCGCTGAGAGCCGCGCATCGAGCTCCGCGGGTGACAGCAGTCCGCCCGGCTCCTGGGGGATGGGGTGGCGGTCCTGGGGACGCCACTCCACCTGGTACAGCCAGCGACGCCACTCCGGTTCGGAGGGACGCACGGCGCCACGGGCCGCGCGCTTGAGGGCGAATCCCTCCAGCGAGGCCACGACGAGCCCAGCGCTGTCGATGAGCAGGATGTCGGCCGAGAATGCCTCGCGGCCCCCCGCCGTGCGCAGCCGTGCATGGCACCACAGCGACTGCTCGAGGGGACCCGAGAGCCGCATCCGCTCCAAGCCCACTGGCAGGTATGTGATCGCCTCGGCGTCGCGGGGAAGCGCCGCGCCCACGACCTGGAAGGCCGCGTCGAGCAACACGGTGCGGCGGCCCGCTTCGTCCGCATCCTCCAGGACCGCGGGCAGGCGGATCCGGCCGAGCACCTCGTCAGGCTTGCGCCACAGCGCCTCGACTGCCCGGAACGCGGGGCCATAGTCGATGCCGCGGGCACTGCACTGGGCGTAGTACTGCTCGACGGAGACGTTCTCCGGAAGCCGTGCGCGCAACGCCGGAACATCCACGCGGGACGCCTCGGACGCAGCCTCACCGGTCCGCAGGCGACCGGAGGCATGCAGCACCCAGTTCCCCGCGTCCTCGCCGCCACCCTCGGTCCCGTCACCGTCCAGGCTGAACACCTGGAAGGACGTGGAGCCCTCTCCCGTCGGTTGGAGGACGAGCTGTACCGTCCGCTGCTGCTCTTGGAGCACCAGGGCTTGTTGGACCGTCAGGTCCTCCACCTCGAGCGCCTGAGCACCCAGGTGGATGCGGCCCGCCGCGAGGGCCATCTCGAGGTACGCGGCGGCTGGCGCCACGGGGACGGAGAAGACGCGGTGGTCCTCGAGGAGCGGCAGCGCGTGGGAGGAGAGGACGCTCTCGAAGATCCGCTCCTCGCGAGGAACCGCGGAGCGCACGAGCCGACCGAGCAACGAATGGGAGGCGCGGCCCGTACCACGCGCCCCAGTCCGAGCGTCTTCAGAGGGGCCCTTCAGGGTGAACCAGAAGCGCTCGCGCTGGAAGGGGTAGGTGGGCAGCGGCACCTTGTGGCGTCGCGACTCCTCGTCGAGTCGCGCCCACGGGATGTCCGCGCCGCGCACATAGAACTCGCCGAGGCCGCGCAGCATCGGCTCCCAGTCCGGGATGCCGGGACGGACGCTGGGCAGCCAGCGCCGGTGGGGCTCGGGCAGACAGGTGCGGCCCAGTTGGATGAGCACGGGCTGCGGACCCACCTCCAGGAAGAGCTCACAGCCGAGCCGGCCAAGCGCCTCCATTCCCGCCATGAACCGCACGGGCTGGCGGACATGCTCGCGCCAGTAGGAGGGGCGCGTGAGCTCCGCGCTGGCGAGCGCCCCCGTGAGGTTGGAGACGAGCGGAATGCGCGGGGGCGAAAGGGTCAGCGCGGCGGCGGCCTGCTCGAACGGGTCGAGCACCGCGTCCATGAGCGGGGAGTGGAAGGCGTGGGACACCTGGAGCCGGCGGGAGGTGATGCCGCGGGCCGTGAAGTCCCGGACCAGCGCCTCCACCGCCGCCTCCGGGCCCGAGATGACGACGCTCTTGGGGCCATTGACGGCGGCGATCGCGACGGCGCTCCCCGCGGAGGCAAGCGCCTCCTGGACACGCGCCTCTTCCGCGAGCACGGCCACCATCGCGCCGCCGGGCGGCAGCGCGTGCATCAGCCTCGCGCGAGTCGCGATGAGCTTCAGCCCATCCTCCAGGCTGAACACCCCCGCCACGCACGCGGCGGCGTACTCGCCCACGCTGTGGCCCAGGACGACGTCGGGCTCGATGCCCCAGGAGCGCCACAGCTGTGCGAGGGCGTACTCGAAAGCGAAGAGCGCCGGCTGGGTGTAGAGCGTCTCGTGCAGCAGGGGAGAAGGCCCGTCCAGGGGGAAGAGGACCTCCAGCAGCGGGCGCTCCAGCAGCGGGCGAAGCAGCGCATCACAGTGCTCGAGTGCGCGGCGGAAGGTCTTCTGGGTCTGGAAGAGCTGCTGTCCCATGCCTGCGTACTGCGAGCCCTGTCCGGTGAACAGGAAGGCCACCTTCGCCCGGTCCCGTCCTGCCTTCCGGGCCAGCACGGGCCCCGGGACGGGGGCATCCTCGTGATGGCCCGTGCGAGAGAACTCGCCGAGCCGGGCGCTCACCTCCGCCGCCGTGCCGCCCACCACCGCCAGCCGGTGGGCGAAGTGGTCGCGTCCCGCGCCAGCCGTGAAGCACACGTCCGCCAGCGAAGCCGGCCGCGAGTCCAGGTAGCGCTGGTAGCTCCCGGCGAGCTCTCGGAGCGCCAGCTCGTCGCGGGCCGACAGCACCAGCAGGTGGTGCTCCCGGTCCTCGGTCGCGGGCGCGGACGGAACGAGCGGCGGCTCCTCGAGGACGAGGTGTGCGTTCGTCCCGCTGAAGCCAAAGGAGCTCAACCCCGCGAGGCGCCTGCGCTCCGGGTCGCGGGGCCAGTCCGCGCCCTCGCGTGTGATCTCCACCGGCAGGGTCGACAGCTGAAGGAGCGGGTTGGGCTCTTCGAGATGCAGGTGCGCGGGGATCCGCTCGTGCTGGAGGGAGAGCACCACCTTGCCCAGGCCCGCGAGTCCAGCGACCGCCTCCGTATGACCGAGGTTCGTCTTGACGGAGCCGATGCGAAGCGGGGAGGTGCGGGAGCGTCCCTCGCCGTAGACGTTCGCCAGGGCTTTGACTTCGATGGGGTCTCCCAGAGAGGTCCCCGTGCCGTGTGCCTCGACGTACGAGACCTCATCCGGGCGGACGCCCGCCATGGCGAGCGCACCGCGGATGACCGCTTCCTGGGACAACCCGTTGGGCGCGGTGAGGCCGTTGCTGGCGCCGTCCTGGCGGATGGCGGTGCCCCGGATGACGGCCAGGATGGGGTCGCGGTCCGCGAGCGCATCGGAGCGCCGCTTGAGCACCACGACGCCGCAGCCCTCGCTGCGCACGTAGCCGTCCGCGGCGCTGTCGAACGTCTTGCACCGTCCGTCCGCCGCGAGCATGCCGGCGTTGGAGAAGGTGATGCTGAGCTCTGGGGAGAGCAGCAGGTTCACGCCCGAGGCCAGGGCCAGGTGGCTCTCACCGGCGCGCAGGCTCTGGCACGCGGCATGGACGGCCACCAGCGATGAGGAGCACGCCGTGTCGATGGAGAGGGCAGGGCCCTGCAGTCCGAGCGCGTACGCCACGCGCCCGGCGGCGATGGACGGGGCGTTGCCCGTCGCGAAGTGGATGTCCAGCTCCTGGTAGCGCCCGGCGCGCACCTGAAGCAGCTCGTAGTCATGGGTGGAGATGCCGACGAAGACGCCGGTGGCGCTCCCCGCGAGCGAGCCCGGTGCGATGCCCGCCCGCTCCAGCGCTTCCCAGGTCACCTCCAGCAGCAGCCGCTGCTGAGGGTCCATGGCCGCGGCCTCGCGCGGCGAAATCCCGAAGAACCGAGCGTCGAACCGGTCCACGCCCTCGAGGAACCCGCCGTACCGGCTCACCATCTTGCCGGGCGTGTCGCGCTCCGGAGCGTAGAAGCGTTCGACGTCCCAGCGCTCGCGGGGGATCTCCGTGATGGCGTCCACGCCGTCGCGCAGCAGCTGCCAGTAGCGCTCGAGGCCGTCCACCTGCCCAGGCAGCCGGACCGCCATGCCGATGATCGCGACCGGCTCATCGTGGGGATCGCCTCGTCGCTCCGGTCCGGCGCGCGAAGTCCGGCGGTCCTCCTCCGCGACCGGGCTGGAGCGCGCCGGGCCCGTGGGCTCGGCGACACGCCCACCGGATGCGGATGCCGCCCGGTGCAGCATCTCCGCCAGGGCGAGAGGCGTCCCGAAGCGGAAGAAGCTCGTCACGTCGAGCGCGGCGCCCAACTGCTGGCCCAGGTGCGTGCGCAGGCCGTGGAGGTCCAGCGAATCAAGACCCAGGTCCGCCCAGGCACGCGTGGACGTGAACTCCCTTGCGCGCTCGCCGAGCACCTCGCGCACGGAGTCCGCGATGGCGGCGGACACCGCCTCCAGGCTCCGGGTCGTGGATCCAGGCGCATCGGCCAGGGCGGGCGTCTGGTGGAGTGACTCCAGCCGGTGCCGGAGGTCGTATTCGACAAGGACCCCGTGGCCCAGGTTGCTGACATCACCCGGCCTGTAGCCGGGGACGAGCCCGCGGATCGCCGCGCCGTGGCTGGCGTGCAAGCGCAGGATGGGGTCGCGTGGGAGGCCGGACGCCTCCCGCTGCTGGATGTAGCGCTCGAGGGGGACGTCCGAGTGTCGCCCGTAGTCGCGGCAGAGCGTCACCGCGACGACGCGCTCCACGTCCGGCCGCACGGTGCACCACTGGAGCATGAACTCCAGCAACTGATCCCCGAGCCCCTGCGACTGGGCCTCGGGCAGGACATTGAGCGCGAGCAACTGAACGACGGGCCTGCCCGGACCATGCAGCCGCCACACGTCCGTGCTGGTGGTGGACAGCAGCGGAGCGGTGTCCAGGATCCGTTGGGCGTAGAGCACGCCCAGCACACGGCCCTCCACCGCGAGCACACAGTGCTCCCGTGGCGTGTGCTCCACGCGGTGGCGCAGCGACTCCACCGTCATCCGCAGGGGCGCGGGCCAGCAGGACTCCTCCAGCCGGACCAGGGCCGGGAGGTCATCCCCGACGGGATGCCGGATGACGTAGCCACGCTTCTCGAAGAGCTCCTCCGAGATGGGGAGGGACGCCTCGAGAAGCTCCTGGAATCGCCCTGGCCTTGGCAGCAGGCCCGCCCTGGCTGCGTCCAGGACGTACGAAGCCCTGTCGCTCATGGGCTTGTCCAGGACGGCTCGGACCCGGTCGGCGTGTGACGCCGAGGGCCGCTGTCAGCTACTCGACCTGGATCTTGAGCTTCTGCGGCTTCGGCGCGGAGGACGCCTCCACCTGCTTCAACTGGTGTTGGACGACCTCCATGAAGCCTTTGAGGATCTCGGCGTTCGCCAGGAGCATGCTCTTGCGCAGGGAGAAGTAGATGGCGCGGTCTGCTTCGAGAGTGGTGACGAGCTGATCTTGAATCGCCGTCATCAGCCTGGCTCCGAACGACTTGGGAAGCTCGCGTTGCGTGGTCATGACAGCTCCTGTGTTTGGGGTGTTGCCGTGTATTCTCGCCAGATTCGTGGAGCTCTGACAAAGTGAGAGTCTCCATTACTTCTGAAAGATGACCTGCAATTCGTTGGCCGTCTTCTTCGCGGTCACCGACGAGTAGTGGAGCATCGCGGTCGGCAGCGGGACGTAGCGCTTGAAGTTTCCGATGCGGATGACCAGGTCGTTCTCGGAACGCGTCATCGTCAGCTCGCGCTTGTCCACGAACGGGAGGTTCATCTTCAGGACGTAACCGTCACCCTCCTTGGCGAAGGCATAGGACGGCTGGTTGACATAGATTTGGGTGGGGTCCTCCTGCTTGTAGAGGACGTCCGCCACCTCGCTCAGGCGCTCCATGCCCAGGACTTCGTTGGCGAAGTAGGGGACGGGGACGACCGGCACGGGGCTGAAATACTCGTTCACTTCCTGGCAATAGCGAGCCTGGTTCTCCGCCCACCGCGAGAAGTAGCCCTCCGACGTTGGCATCACGCGGTTGATGACGACCATCTCCGTCGTCATGCCATACAGGTTGAAGTACATGTAGGCGCGCTGCGTCTCCCGGATCACCATCTTCTCGGGATTGCACACCAGCCGCACGGTGGTCTGGGTCGGGTCCAGCAGGCGTTTCTGGATGCCGTTCAGCTCGGAGAACATCCCCTTGAGGCTGTTGAAGTAGTCATCCTCGGGGATGCCCATCTTGGAGGAGCTCTTGCCCAGCAGGGGGCGCACGAGCTTGCCGACCTGCCGGTCGAAGCTGAAGCGCGTCTTGACGTACCACTCGAGCGTCGCGGTGATGTTGACGAACCTCAACGACTCGCTGGTGGGAGGGCAGTCCACGACGATGGTGTCGTAGAGGTTCTTGTTGATGTAGCGGTTGATGAAGATCAGCGCGACGACGTCCTCCATGCCGGGCAGGATCGCGACCTCTTCGGCCACCACCTCGGAGACGCCGGCGGACGCGAAGAGCGACGCCAGGTATTGGTAGATGGTGCTCCACTCGCGCTCGAGCTCCTCCGCGACGTCGATCTCCTGGATCTCCAGGTTCTCGGCCACCTGGGTGGGGCGGCCCTTGTTGTGATCGAAGAGACTGAGGTCGAGGTTGAAGGAGTCCGCGAGGCTGTGCGCCAGGTCGAAGGAGAGGATCAGCGTGCGGGAGCCCTTCTTGGAGGCAGCCAGCCCGGTCGCCGCGGCGACGGTGGTCTTCCCGACGCCTCCCTTCCCTGAAATCATGATGATGCGAGCCATTCAGATACCCCTTGGGTCACGGGAGACGACTTGGAAAAGAAGAGGGTGTGAGCCGGTGCCGATGTCCTGACGCGGTGTCAGGGCGGGGTGAGGTCCGTCACGATCCGCGAGCGCTCGGCCTGGGCCGACGTCTGATGGGAGCGTGGCTGGCGGCCCCAGTTGCTCTCCATCCAGAGCAATGCCTTGCTCAGGTCCGCGGCATCGGCGAGGCCGATCAGCTTCTCCACGACATTGGGCATCAGGTCGACGGGGATCACGGGGAGCCACGCGTTCGTCATGGGGACGGTGTCCTGGAACGCGGGGTTGAGCCTGAAGAAGTTCTGCTCCCCGAGGACCTGGAGGCACTGGAAGCTGACGGCCTCGACGCCGCTGGCGAACACCATCTCCAGGAGGAGCCCGGGCTCCTTCAGGTCGAGGACCCATTGGCGCGGGCCCCAGTCACCGTCCTCGGAGGCGACGTAGCGCCGATTCAGGCCGCCGCCCACGGAGAACAGCTGGATGTCGGGCGGCTCGAAGATGTCGCCGCGCAGGGCCTCCGCGAGGGCGCACATGCTCGGGTTGTTGGCGTAGATGCCCGCATCGACGAAGCCTTCGTAGATGGGGAAGCCCATGGGGCTGGCCGCGGTCCGCAGGCCCACGTCGACAGCGACTTGCTTGTGATCGGTGTTGGGTTCGCGGGTGGAGAGGGTGCTGAAGATCCTCGGAGCCCAGCTCCGAGGGCGGCCCGCACGGCCCTCGTTGTCCAACTCGAAGCTGGGGATGACCACCTGTCGCTTGAGCTGGCCCAGGGTCACATCCCCCAGCAGGGCCTCCAGCGCCTTCTTGGCCTCGTGGTTGGTATAGGTCGCGGTCGAGAGTGGACTGAACGCGTGCTGAGGGAGGTTCAGCGTGAAGTAGCGCGAGTCCGACCAGAAATCGATGGCGACCTGGATCCGCTCCGAGGGCCGGTCTCCCGCGGCCAGGATGAGCGCGGAGATGCCGCCGGCGGACGTTCCCGAGAACGCATCGACGTCATTGAGGAAGGGGAACATCGCATTGAGCCGCTGGATCAGCCGCAGGCTGAAGAGCGTATGCAACCCCCCTCCGTCCAGACAGAGGACCTTGAGACCGGCAGGTGTCATTGAGAGTCCTAGTGGGCGTCGGGATTTCAATACTGAGCGTGGATTTCCTACCCATTCGCGTAGACCAGAACCAGATTGTGATGCGTTGGGTTTGACGGACCAATGTCATGGGTTGAGTCGGAACCGCCGGGCGATAGCGCGGAATGATTTGTGTGAACGATTCGGCAGGAACGCCGCTCTGTTGTGGTGGCGTGGAATCGAGTCGCGCGCCAAGTGCCCGTGGTTGCTTGGAAATAAGGGCGGGGTCTATTGAGAGGGTAGGGATTGGCGCGGAGCCCATGGCCTACCCATGAGCAGGTTTTCCAGCCCCAGGAAGAGGCGGAGGCGTGTTGCCTCGGACCTTGCGGGGAAGATCGTGGAAAACCACAGGTCCGGAGCGAACCAGGAAGGCCCCGACGGGGATTCAAACCCATTGTTACGAGTCTGAAACGTCAGTACTTTGTTTTCAGGAAAATGTTGATGTGCCTGTCGCTCGGACGGGATGCGCCTCATCGAGCGGGGTGGCGCTCAATGGAGGGTGGGGCCTGCGGCCGCAAGGGCCGTGGACGGAGGCCGCCACGGGCCGCGGAGCAGGAGGCATCGCGGACGAGTCCCAGCTGGCCTCGTCCGCGGCGATTGAGAAGCTCAAGGCGACGACTCAAACGACAGCCGCAAGACTAAGGATTCTGGCGCCACGTGATGTAGTCGCAAACTCCGCCGACGGTGATGAATCGCTCGCTGTCTTCATCGGGGATTTCGATCCCGAACTCCATTTCCAGCGCCATGGTGAACTCAACCAGGTCGAGCCAGTCCATGCCCAGATCGTCGACAAGGCTGGCGTCCTCGGTGATGTGCTGTCGCTCGATTCCAATGAGCGATTCGATAATCGCCTTCACTGTCAGGCAGACGGGGGCGTTGAGCGGCGCGATTTGTGATGGAGGCTGAACGCACGGCTTCGGGGAAGCAGTTTGACTGGGTGACGCCAGTCCTTCGGCCGAGGCCAGCACCGATGCGAGAAAGAGACAGCCAAGCAGGGCCCGACGGCCAGCAGGGAGATGCATGTGGCTCCTGGAGTTGAGGGGAGTGTGAGCCTTTGTTGGGTCGGTCTGTTTCGTCAAGGTCTTTCATTGGGAGTTGGCGCGCTCGCCTTGTTCGATGCTTTCGCGGTGTGTGTGGTGTTTTGGTGGTGATGAAGAATTGAGGGATGGATTGGAATTTGGAGGGGTGGTGCTGATTGCGTTTAGGGAGTGATTGGAGGTCGCGAAGGAAGCAGCCCTGGTTGCTTGGGCAATTCCGCGGCCTGCGCTCGCTCGTGGCTCTCAATCACATGCGCTCGAGCGATCTGGCGGCTCGCGACACCGTTCGGTCGTCCTCGCGGCGTTGGCCTCGAGGGCGGGCGGCGTCTTCAAGAGCGTCCCAATCGTCTGGGAGCTTCGCGGGTCGACCCAGGCGGGGTGGCGGGCACGGTGTTCGCGCGCAGGGCGCCGCGCCGTCGAACGGTCCATGGATCAGTCCGCACGTCCACTTGCGGGCCGCATCTCGCGCGAGCGCCATGGGTGTCGGCCTGACGCCAACCGGCATCAAGCCGTGGCATGCGGCCAAAAAACGAACGGGGTTGGACGGTTTGATCCGTCCAACCCCGTGTTCCTGCATGTCCCCGACGGGATTCGAACCCGTGTTACCGGCTTGAAAGGACTAGAATCTTTCGAGTGGTACTGAGCGATAGTATAGGTAGGGGACAACAAAGGAACAACAGGGGAGGCTGAATGCCTGCGAACTGGGTCGGCAAGTGGGAGGGAGGGAGGGTCAAGGAGGTTCGAGGGAGGCGAGTGTGGGTGATTGAACGGCGGGTGAACGGAGCCGTCCGAGCCATTGCGCTGGATGCGGCCACAGACAAGGACGCCCTTGCCGAACTGGTGCTCTTCGAGCGGGATCCGGCTGCGTACAGGACCCGCAAGCAGGCCGCTCGGAGTGCGGTTGAAGCTGCCGAGCGGGCTGCTGCCGAGGCGGTGGTGCTAACCCCGGAGCTTCAGAAGGAGTTCCTCACTTCTGCGCGGAAGGAGGGGCTCTCGGAGGAGTACGTCGAGCACATCCTTGGGAGCTATCTAGCTCACTGGGGCGTCGCGCTCGCAGGCCGGGACCTGCGGGAAGTGACGCTCGCCGAGTTGCGGAAGTTGCTCAAAGGGTGGAAGACCGCCGAGCATCACCGGATCGTGGCGTTGAAGGCGTTCACCAAGTGGCTGCGCCAGGAGGGGAAGCTGCATCGGAGCAACGACCCCTCGTTGGACCTGATGGTGCCCCAGGCGAAGCCAGAAAAAAGCGTCAGGGCCAAGGGCTACACCATGGAGGAGGTGGAAGCGGTCTATGCCGAGCTTCCGAGCCAGCTCCTTCGGGACACGATCTGCATGCGTGCCAAGGCCTCGATGCACGACTCCGAGATTGCCCGTGTAGCGAGAGGTGAGGCCCTCTTGAGGCAGGTTGACGACCCCTGCGGCATCAAGGGGACCGTCACCTTCTTCCACAAGCGGGGGGACCACCACGTCGTCAGCCTTGATGCGCAGACCTTCGCAGCGGCCATGCGGCTCCAGGCCCGGAAGAAGCCGCTCACCCGCGCGCCTGCACTCGTGATGCTCAAGCGAGCCGCGAACCGGCTCCGCGAGAAGTGCGAGTCCGACGACGAGAAGGAGAAGATTCAGGTCATCGAACCGGGGGAGCTACGCCACAGCTTTTCGAACTGGGCTTCCGACTACGGTGTCCTGGTGCGGCCCACGAAGCGGGGACTTCCCGTTGAAGAGGTCGCTGCCGTCATGGGGCACAAGAGCACCAAGACGACGCGGACGTTCTACAAGAGCGTCAAGGTCCCTCCGATGATTGAGCTTCCACTCAAGCTCGTTCATCCCGAGGACCCACCCATCGCCTCGCGAACGGCGGATTTGAACGCTTCCAACGAGAAGTCGGTCGCCTGACCCTTGCTGCGGGGAGTGCGCGAGCCTCCTCCAGGGGCTACCCGGAGGACTTCGAGGCACGCGAGGATGGAGTCGAGGCGGACCGTTGTCTTCCTCCCGAACTTGGGAGCGCGCTTCAGGCGGCCTTCCGCGAGCAACTCGAAGACGCGGGTACGCTTGCACTGGAGCAGCTCCGCCGCGCGCTCCACGGTGACGGCGGGGCCATCGAGTCCAGGGCCGGTCAGTTGAGGGGCCATGTTCACCTCGGGAGGACGCGACGAGGGGCGAGCCGGCCAAGGGCGTGAAGCCCGATGCCGATGGCGTCCCAGACGTTGTGGTGGAGGTCACGCGCGGCGGGCAGCTCCACGCGCAGGTGCTCGCCCGCGTCGAGGCGCTGTTTGCTGCGCTCGATGAAGGCGTCCGCGTCGAGGGTGCCCTTCCAGTCGCGCGGGTAGACGCTGCGCCGGCTCGCGACGGGCGCCAGGGCCCCGCCCAGCGTGCCGACGACGCCGGTAAGCTGGAGGAGGTCGTTCTGATCGCCCTTCTGGTGCGCAGCGGCGTAGACGCGCGGCAGCTCAATGACGAGGTGGAAGGACTCGTCGCCGACGCGAGGCCGGAGCCACTCCTGGACGGCGCTGGCCATGGAGGCCCAGGAGGCCAGGGACAGCTCGCCGTGGGCCGGCGCGGGGTTCCTCGGCAGCCCGGCACAGAGAAGCGCGCCAGAGGGGACGTCGAAGAGGGCCACGCCGCAATGGCGTAGCCCCGGGTCGATGGAGACGAGCCGCGTGCAGGGCTCGCCGCTGGTAGGGGCGGATGCTGGGTTCACCCCCTTTCAATGGGGGCAGGTTTGGCTCGTGGCCTTCCGGAATGCATGCCTGTCGAAGGTCTTTTGGCCAATGGGGCCGTGACGGCCCGGGATAGGCTGCGGACCCATGGAATCCACCGAGTGGCTTGCAAATGTCGTCGCTCGCATCGACGCCTACCCAACCAGGGCTCATGCGATCTACGTCAAGGGAGAGCATCCGTTGGAAGTTCGGACTCCCACAATGGTCCTTGAGCGGGACGTATACTCTGACGAACTACCCGACTTGGCTCGCAAACATGGATTGCGGTATGTGCTCTCCGTCGCCGACGTGCTGGGAATAGTCTCGAATGCGAGGCGACAGCGGGCTGACGTCTCGGCGACTGAACTCGTGGAAGCGGTCAACTTCTACTTGAAGCATGATGCATTTATCGACTTCGAGCGCCGTGTGCGTGGCGAGTAACTAGCGCGAAGTTCGAACTTGGTGATGCGGTTACGCTGCGGCATCCGGCTCTGGTTCCCATACGAGCAGCTTGCCCGACGCGTCGCGCACCGTCGCCGCGTCCTTCGACAGCACGCGCGAGAGGGTGGGCTCGGCCTCGATGGCGCCCGCGAGATCGGGAGTCGTTTCCCGCATGGCCTGCCGCATGAGTTCCGCCATGCGCTCGGCGGCGGCGTGGAGGCGGTTGGGGCAGTTCGCGCGCAGCTCCGCCACCAACTCGTCATGCACCATGAGGACAAGTCGCGAGCCCCAGAGGGGGGAGCGCCGGTCCGTGTACATCTCCAGGGACACGCGCCACGTCGCCAGCTTCGTGCCCACGGCGCCCAGGCCTTGAAAGGGGGTGTTGAGCCACTGCGTGTAGCCACACCCGCCCCGGAGGATGTTGGCCCCGGGAATCATCACGTCCACCAGCCGCCCGCCGTAGGTGAGGCGACTGGCGCGGGAGAACATCTCCCGCTGCTCGGGCCATGCCTGCATCCACCTGTCTCCGTAGTACCGGGAGACGTCCACGCACGCGGCGCACACCATCTTCACCTTGCCCTGGACGCGCACGGGCACGCGCTCGACTCCGCATGCCTCCGCAGCCTTCGCTAGCTGGCAGAACCGGACGCCGTCCTTCGCCCGCGCGTGGTACGCCATGCCGCCCGCGCCCAGCCCTCCGCCCTTGCCGAAGTTGAAGATTTTCGCGAGGGAGCGGAAGGACGTGGCCGTGGCCTCCTTCGCCTTCACGCGCGGCAGCAGGGCCGCGTAGCTCTCCCCGAGGAAGGTGGCGGCGGCGGACGTGTGGACGTCCTCCTTCGCCATCAGAGCCTCGGCCATGCGCGACCACCCCACCTCCCAGAGGGCGCGCTGGGCCATGGTGCGCAGTTCCAGGCCGGCGTAGTCCACGGAGCAGAAGACGAAGCCGGGCCGGGCCTCGTGGCACTCCCGGACGCCGCCGCGCTGGGGCAGCTGCTGGTAGTCGCTGGAGACGCGCGTCGTGGACACCAGCACGTTGAAGCGCGGGTTGAAGGGGCGCGTGACGCCGGCCTCCAGCTTGCCCAGGTAAGTGGAGCGGTACTTGTCCACCTTGCCGGCCTTGCCCAGCTCCTCCAGTAGCGCGTCCCCCGAGTCGAGGAGCGTGTCCCTGTCGGTGGCCACCTGCCCGTCCGGGAAGCGCTCCGTGGGCGAGGTGACGGGCGGCAGGCCGTTGTAGGCGGCGGACACGAGGGATGCGAGGCGCTTCGAGTCCTTGGTGCCGTCGGGCCGGAAGATGCCCGCCGCGAGGAAGCGGGCGCGGTTGGCGCTCCACTCCGCCTCTACGCGCTGGCGCAGCTGGGCGACGCGCCCACCATTGGTGCGCAGGCCCCAGATGGAAGCGAAGTGCAGCGCCAGGGCGGCGCGGACCTGGTCGCCTTCCGCGTGGAGGTTGCCGCCGTTGGGGCTGGTGGCCGCGACGCGCTCCTGGGCGAGGTGGACATCCAGCGTGAAGCGGGCGTCGCGCCTCGGGTAGTCCACGGCGGCGGCGGGCCACTGTTCCAAGGGCACGCCGTCGAGTTCCGCGTAGCGCAGGCGCCATGCGTCCGGGGCCTTCTTCTCCGCGCTGATGTCGAGGCCCAGGTGGCGCTTCACCAGGAGAGAGAGTGGATAGCGGGCGCCCTCGTCGTCTCCCAACTGGCGGCCCGTCTTCGGGTCCACGCCGTGGTGTCCGCGCGCGATGTCGATGAGCGCTTCGCGGATGGCAACGTCGTGCAGGCGTCCGGCTTCGGCAGCCTCGAAGACGGCGTCCACGAGCCGCGCGTCGTCCGCGCACATGGCACCCAGGTCGTAGGCGAGGTTGGCCCCCGTCAGGTCGATGTCTGGAGAGGAGAGGGCGTCCCGAAACCAGTCCCGCGCCTGTGCTGCGGAGAGGAGTCGCCCACTGTCCGGTTCCGCGTGTGCGATGGAGGCGCAGACGAGCGGCGGGGCGAGGAGGCCGGGTTGAATCAGGTGCGTCTCGGTGTCGAAGCTGAAGAGGGAGGTGGGCACAACACGAAGAGGCCCGTGTCGTGGGCCAGCCGTGGCGGTAGGGGAGTCGCGCCAGGTGCTCAGTTGTTTGGGAGAGGGAACTGCTCAGGCCAGGGCGACGGAGAGGGGCGGCAGCTTCGCGTCGGCGCGCTTCGCTTCGATGGCCGCCAACTCGTCGTCCGTGGGGTTGACGGTGCTCCAGCGGTAGCCCTCGATGACCTTCCCGGGCTTGCCATCCTTCTCGGGCAGAGTCTTCGGGAAGACCTCGCAGTCGATGAGGAGGAAGGCTCCGGCCTGCTTGTCGCCAGTGAACTTGGCGAGCTGCTCCAGGGACAGCTCCTGCTCCTCGGCGCCGGCCAGGGCCATGACGAAGGCCTTGAAGCGCCCGCCGCCGTTCTTCTTCGCGTCGGAGAGGTTCTCCACGTAGGAGGCCACCAGTCCGATGCGGCTGGGCTCGCTGGCGGGCTGCGCCCGCTCGGCGGACACCACCTTCAGCTCAGCGATGGCGGACAGGCCCTTGAAGCCGTCCTTGGTGCGGATGGACTGCACCTCAAGCCGGTAGCGGCCGGCCTTGAGATACTGCGCGCCGAGCGCCGCCTGGGCGCTGACGATTCGTGAAAGTGCTGCGTTGCTCATGTCCCGTTGCTCCCTTTCGTGCGATGGGGACGCCGAAGGACGTCCTCACCAGCTCAAATGGGGGCAGCTTTCGAGAGTGGTTTAATTCGTGTGCTTTCTTGTTTCGGTCTCTCAGTTTTTTAGGGGCCTCTCCCCATGAAGAGGCAAGGCAGCCAAATGACGTTGGTGGACGGTGTTGAATTTTTGCCTTGCGAATGTGTTGCAAGGACTCATTTGATTTCTATGTCGTCCTCGGATGGTTCTAGGACAGCGTCGACGCTATCGAGCTGGTACGAAAGTTTTTTAGTGAAAAGCACATCGCCGAGCTTGGGTAGTTCCGCAAAGGCGCCAGAATCAAATACGCAGACATTGAATCCGCTGCCTACGGAACTCCTGAATCTGATGCCGTCGAAACCGCGACGCCGCATTAGGTCGGCGATTAGCTGTGTGACCGTGTATTGGCTGCGCTCTTCTGGAGTTATGGGCATGCTCATGGATTCGTCAATAGAGTATGCGAGATGAAATAGACGCAGGTCCTTATCGCTGTTGATGAATTTGGAAATGTCGACGCGTCCGAAATCTGCGACCCTTAGTCTTTTCTGTGCCTTAAATCCTGCGATTGAAATGTAGTGTCCCGGATGAGGTCGCACTTCCACTGCGGCAGTGGTTTGATCTGAGGAGAGATAGAGAAACGAAACACCGGCGCGATTGACGCGCCCCGCAGTTGCGAGCAATGGCGGCGGAGCGCCGATTTGAGAGCCCTGAAATGGCCTCCTTCTTACTCGGGCGGTCCAGTCTGGATTTTCGTGGTTTTGGTATGACTTTGCGATGCCAATTCGCGCCCGGTACAGAATTGTGCCTTCTTTGATTTCGCCCTCAATGTCGGCATCTGAGATCTTGAGGTCATTCTCTAGTATGACCTCAACCTTGAAGTGATTTTCCTTGCTGAGCATTGATATTGTTTTTGTTAATATTGGCGATGTGTAGCTTGAGAGCGCGATGTACGGGGCGGCGCGTATCCCGTTATCAATGTAGCCTCCGAAGATGGAAATGCCCTTGCCGGGAACTGGATAAGTGTCGGTAGAGAGTAGCTCGTAGATAAATGTTTCAGCATCTTCCGCTTGGGGCGAGTTTGCTCCCTCGGGCGGGTGGTTTATGATGGGATTTTCTTTAAAAAGCAATGAACTCATGTCGTCCCCTCCCAGGTGGGTGTTATATTCCCATTCTGAGTAGTGGAGGCGAATGAGCCCGCGAATGGTCATTGCCAAGCTGCGGGTATGTTTTCGGATGGATGCGATCGAGCTGGACTGGCCGCAAAAGTTGCACTTGAGACCTGGCTTTCCTGTGGACTCTATGAGGCGCTTGAGATTCGGATGCTTGGCGCAATTGAGGCATAGAGATCCGGGAGAGAATTTCTCAGTCAAAGGGGGGGGAGGAGTTCTGGTTTTCTTTTTCATGGGTGGATTTGCGTGATGTGTCGTTTGTGGGATTTGAGTTTGTTCTTGGCGTCTTTGTGTTGTGAAGGCGGCGGTGCAGATATGCTAAAATGGGCACATGGAAGGTGCAATAAGGACCTTCTGAGGTTGCCCATCTGTCTGCTGAATGAATCGTGCTCGTTCCTGCGCAGTAGCGAAGGCCTCGACGTAGTCCTGCGTGTGGATGCACACGTCCACCGCGACGCACGCCGCCTGCTGCCCTGGACGGTGCGTGCGCGCGAGGAGCTGCTCCCAGAGGGCACCGTCCGAGGGCGGCGTCACCACGAGGTTTCGGGAGAACTGCTGGAGGTTCTTCCCCGTTGCATGCGCCTTGATGCTCGCGACGATGGAGCGCCGCCCACTCTCCTGGAGGATGGCCTCGGACGCGGCCCGGCCCCCGCCGTAGTACGGCACTCCAGCGGCGCGGGCGATCCGCTCCCCCAGTTCTGGGAACTCCACCCAGACGATTCCAACCTGGGTCCGTGCCCACTCCGCCGCGTCCTGCACGAGAAAGTCAGACACCCACACCGCTTGGGGCTCGGGCTGCACCGCGTCGTGAATCTCCGCCCAGTCCGTCCATGTATCCGCTCGCCACACCGGCTTGTCGCCCTCGTAGGGCGGCACCATGTGCGCGCGGATGGCTGCCTTGGTGAGCAGCCCCGGCGAGTCCATGTGCTCGCGACGCTCGCCCTTCAGCTCCTCCCATACCTCCTTGTTCCAGGCCTTCCGCTTCGCGAACCACTCCTCGATCAGTTCTGAAGGCTCGCCCCGAGGGTAGCGCCAGCGGTGATAGAAGCCCGCTGACAGCTGACGCGCACAGGCCATGGCCTGGAGCTGCTCCTGGAATTGCTCCCCGTCCGGGCGCTCGCCGCCATGCGCCAGCTCGATGAGCGCCAGTAACTCGGCGGGCACCGGCCCCGGGTAGCGCGGGCGGATGGTGAGCGGCTTGTCCAGGGCGCTCTCGTCCGTGGCGACGACGCCGCGCGTGTCGTTGCGGCGGCGCCGGAAGCCCTCGCGGACGTGCTCCTCGGGCTCGCACAGCCGCTCCAGCGCGCCAGGTGGGGCAATCACCTTGCCCGGGTCGAGCGCCGTGCCCCACTCCTCCACGACGTGGTGGGCTAGAGGTAGGGGCGAGCCGTCGCGCAGCGCCAGCCGCGACAGGTGCGCGTAGTCCTTGATGCTCTTCGACGCGAACGTGCCGGACAGCGCCACGAGCCGCGTCTCTGGGCGCTTCTCGAAGTAGCGGAGGAAGCGGCCGGTGCGCGAGGCCTTCGGGTCCTTGAGGTTGTGCGCCTCGTTGAGGGTGACGAGGTCCGGGCGGATGCGCTCCAGCAGGTCCGTCGCTTCCTGGCTGGAGAGCTTGTTGTAGGTGATGACGTGCAGCACCGGCAGGCCCGGCCGGAACCAGCGCCCGCCCGCGAGGTTGGGCAGCCGCCAGTGCGCACCGTAGTAGTCCCATTCCGCGTTGAACTGCGGCAGTAGGTTGGCGGGGATGAAGAGGCAAGCCACGCGGCAGGCCGGCATCACCATGGGCATGAGGAACGTGGTCAGCTCCTTGCCGTGCCCCGTGCCGATGGGCCCCAGCAGCCCGCCCACACGGGACGCCTCCAGCAGCGCCAGGGCCTGGATGCGCCGCAGCCGCGTGGGGCACGGACCGGCAGGGGACATGGCCGCACAGCCACACGGGCCTGCAGGGGCGCGCAGCTGGGCTTCCAGCGCCTCGACGTCCGCCGCCGTGTAGGTAGCGGCCAGGTCGCGGCGGGGCAGGGCGAGGATGCGGGCCAGGTCCGAGGACCAGCCCACGGGCGAACGGCCCGTGCGCGAGTAGTTCTCGGCTACTTGGGGCACGTCTCCTGGGGGCGGGGATGGCGGCAGGGGCACGCCAAGGCGCTGGAGAAGCTTCACGGGCGGCCCTCGCTACCGGACGCCACGGACGAAGTACCCCGTGCCACACAGCGGCTCCAGAGCCTCCACCGCGACCTGCATCAGCTCGCTGCCGGCCACGCCCAGGGCGGCGTAGCTGCCGGGCTCGGGAGGCTCGGCGCGGATGGTGGCGGCCAGCACGCCCTTCCACTTCCCGTAGGCCAGGGGCGAGTCGTTAGGGGCGACGCGGATGTCCACGACGCCGCACTCCTGCTCAATCTTCGCCACCATGCGGCCGACGTAGCCGGCCAGCGGCTCGACGGGGCAGTTGGGCACGCAGTCCACGTAGAGGGACAGGCTGGCCTCTGCGGGCCGCGTAGTTTCGGCGGCGCGGGCGGCCTCCATCTCCGCCTTCGTCCGTCGCTTGCGGCGCGGGGCCCCGTCGCTGGCCACTTGCTCGGGCTGTTCGGGCGCGGGGATGGACGCCAGCGCCGGGTTGCTCTTGGGCGCGTCCGGAGGCAGCACCGCAGCCAGCTCCATCTCCAGAGCGGCCTGGGCGGGGACGGGCGGCGGGGAGGCCGTCACGGGGACGGACGCGGCGGGCTGCGTGGGCGGAGTCTGGGGCTTGAGGATGCGATCCATCAGGGCCATGGGCTTGCTTCCTTGCGACTGCGAGTTGAGGCACTGCGCCTGGAAGGAGCACCCGCCGTACTTCTGGCAGGCGCTCCAGGTGGGTTTGACCTGGCTGGGGGAGGTGACCCGCGCGACGTCGCGCATGCGGCGCGCCAGCGGCTCGACGTGCGTGTGCCACTCGTCGCGGACGTGCTCTACGCTGACGGTGGCGACGACGGAGCGGGCGAGCCTCGCGCCGTGGGTCTGGAAGTAGAGGTGCTCCAGCTCCAGCCGCTTCAGTCCCGGAAAGCGCTCGGAGGCGAGGGCGGCCCAGTAGCCATAGCCCACCATCTGGATGCCTGCGTCATGAGCTGCGGAGGCGAGCTGCTCCGACGTCGCGGCGTAGCTGGCGATGGACTTCGTCGTCTTGTGGTCCGTGACGCGCAGCACGCCTTCTGCGAGGCGTCGCGGGTTGACGAGGTCGATGTAGCCGGTGAGCGGGATGCCATCCGCGAAGAGCGGGGATGGCTGGCCGAAGTGCTCCTCCACGAGGAGGTCTGGCCCTGGCGCGGGGAGCAGGTGCTTGCCGGACGCCGCGAAGGGGCCCAGCACGTCCTGGCCCGTGCGCAGGAAGTGCTCCAACTGGGCATGGACTGCGGTGCCAAGGTCCCGGGCCTTGAGGGGCCGCTCAGGCAGCCGGAGGACCCTGGCAAAGAACCACGCGCGTTCGCAGAGGGCGAATTTCCGCAACTGCGAGACGGACAGGTGGCGGAGGACGCCGCCTTCGACAGCGTGCTGCCTGGGGCCTTCGGCTGCTGGACTCACCCCTACTCAATGGGGGTAAATTTCGCAAGAAGCCCAAGGCTGCTGCGCGCAGTTGAGCAGAGCCTGCACCTCGCTACTTTAGACGCATTTCGCAATTATAAAACAGGGATGGAAATTGAATCAACACTTTGTTCCTAGAGTTTACCTGCGTCAGTGGTGCAACGACGACGGCTTCTTGATTCGATACCGTCGGGTGGGACCGCCAAATGCGCTGCGCCTTCGTCCAGAAAGAGAAGTGCCAGATGGGATCTGTTGGGAGAAAGATCTCTACTCGCTCCCGAGTAACTCAATGGCAAATGGGTTGTCTGGAGTTGGGGTTGAGCGCCTCCTGTCGACAAAAATTGAGCAGGTGCTGGCGGGAATTGTTGAATCTGTGGCGACGCGTTCTGGGCGTCTTGATACGGGATTGGGCGACCAGGTGAGATGGTTGATGCAGACATTTATTGCTCGCTCGCCACGCACCATGGCCGCCCTTGAGACACGAGTTGTTGACTTCGTGCAGGAGAATGATGCGGAAATAAGCAGACTCCAGAAGAGGGCCCAGACCGCAGGGGTGAAAGGAGAGATCGACCAGTACCGTGATGAACGAATGCCTGCCGTTATGGCGAGAGCAACGCTGGCGGCCATCGCGGATAATCAATTCTTGCCAAGTGCGGGTTGGGTTGATGGCATTGTGCATGTGATCAGCTATGCCGAGGTGTCAAGGTTTCTTGATGTTCTTGGCTTGGACGGATTTCCTACGTTCGAGGAGCCGGTGATCGAATGGGATGGCGAGGGCGCCGGCCTCGTCGCTACGCTAGCTCTTTCTCCTGACCAACTTGCGCTTGTTGTTAAAGGGGAAGGGGCGTGCGGGTGGGAAATGGCCTTGCGACACATGGCCGGAGCTCTTCGTTTTAGACGGAGCGCTATTTGTCGTAGAGAGGCGGTTGGTGCGCTTTGGGTGTCTCAGGCCGAGCAGTTGATGCCCTGGAGGTGATGTAGATGGGAGATGGAGGACGGTTGGGCGAAGCTTCTCTTTCAGTTTGAATTAACAGGGTGGGAAATGACAAGCAATGGCGTGGTGCGGAACGGGGCTGAGGCAAAGGCCAAGGAAGTGCTGGAGTTGAGCCAGTTCGTTGTTACGAAAATCCCAGAGACTGAACGGCCTACGCCGGACTTCATCGTGCAGAAAAATGGGGAGCAAGTCTTGTTGGAGGTGACGGAGAAAGAACCCATGGAGGCGTTTGCTCAGATGCTTCACCAAGCGAAGGAGGAGGGGAGTGCGACTCTCACACGCGAGATTTCGTCAAGCAATAGGCTTGATGGCGTAATAAGGGCGAAGGCGAAACAACTGGAAAGCCCAGTAGCGCTGAACGGCTTTAAGGTTCTCTGGATTGCTGGAACCCACGCTGATTCTGAATTTATGACGGAGGCTATCTTCAGGACGCTGTATGGGACCGTGCGGGTTTCGGCTGTTCCTTCTCTTGATATGGAGGAGATGGCCAAGGTTGGTATTGCTGTGCGGTATTGCTTTTATTATAATAGATTTACCTTTTATAGAGCTAGGGAACTCGACGGTGTCATTTTTTACGGGCATGGTCGTGGGTATGTGTTCGTAAATCCGCTCGGGGTTAGGTTGAAGGAGTTTCGTGTCTCGGAAATATGCTCAATGTTTGCGCGTGCTGAGGGGATGCGGGTTGTCGATCCAGAAGTGCAGCATGGCGAACTTGATATGTTTCTGGGGCTGGACGTAGACCGCTCGGACGGCCGCGCCAAGTGGCAGTACCTTCGGGAAAAGTACGGCGTTCTCACGAGCCCTCTTGTTGAGAATCAATTCTTGGGACTGATGCCTGTTGAAATTCCCGATTAACATGGGGCGGATAGACCGCAGGACGGCCTTCATGCCGGGCAAGCATCAGGTCCTTTGGCGTTCTGTACATGCGAGGCCGGCGTCCATCCATGCGGCGCTGGTGCTTCTCGAAGCCGAGCGCCACGAGGCAGGTGCCGATCTCGGTGGAGATGCGGTGGTCCACGTGAGCCGTGGGCATGCCGAGCGCTTCGGTTGCTACCTGGAGGATGGATACTTCTGCGGGTCGCCGCTCCTTCGGCATGTGAAGGAGCCACTGGACAATTGCCTCCTCGCGACCGTCGCCTGCTCCTTCGGCTCGGAGTGCTGCCTGGGCTTCCGCGCGCCGCGCCTCCTCGTCGGACAGCCACCAGGCCTCGCCCTGCTTGAAGCGCAGCACGGCCTCCGCCCATAGCTGCTCGCGGTCCTGGCGCAATCCCTCAATGTCGATGTTTGTGCAGAGCACCGGCCAGAAACGGCGGTGTCCCGTGGGGTCCCGCAGATAGGCATCGTCGTTCGTGGTTCCTACGAAGACGCATCGACGGGCCGTCTTCACGTTGGCGCGACCGTACGGTGGGCGGTACGTGTCCTCGGTGCGGCTGATGAATCCCTTAAGGGCTTGGTTCTCCGCGCGGCGCAGCGTGGAGAGTTCCGCCAGCTCAATGAACCAGAACTGGGACGCCAGCATTGCTGAGTCCTTGTTGTGGACGTCGATGGGCGCGTCGCTGAACCACGGCGCGGCCAGTTCTCGGAATGCCGTGGACTTCCGCAGGCCCTGGGGCCCTTCGAGAATGAGGACGGTGTCCACCTTGCAGCCCGGCTTGAGCGCCCGCGCTACGGCGCCGATGGCGAACTTGGCACCGATGGTGTGCAGGTGGGCCTCATCTCCCTGGGCGCCGAAGTAGCGCTGCAGCATGCCGTTGAGACGCGGCGTCCCGTCCCACTCCAGGCCGTTCAGGTAGTCGGCGACGGGGTCGTAGCGGTTTCGCTTGGCCACCGCGAGGAGCTGCGGAGCGACGACTGCTGCTTTCGGCTGGAGCCCAAGGCGCCCATACTCGCTCTGCTGGAGCCAGTTGGTGATCTCGACGTCCAGCGTCTCAGGGTCGATGCCGGGTGGTAGCGGGCCGCCCTCAAACTCCAGGCGCTTGTTCACCTCGTTGAAGCGCAGCACGCCGCGCCACTCCGGGGACGACAGCAGGACGGTGAAGACGTTGGCCTCGCAGTTGCGGATGCGGCTCTCGCCCTTGCTGCTGATGTCCATGATGAGGTTGCGGCCCCATGCCTCCGGGTCCTCCTCGCCTTCCTCCACGGCGAGGGTGGGGACCTGGCCGGTTGGAGGACGGGTACCGAGTGCACGCCAGATGGCCTCGTTCTCCGCGAGCCGCTTCGCGTCGGCCTCCGTGCGGCGGGCCCGGTGGCGGCG